>NZ_JAFLPN010000079.1:0-6316 GCF_029870785.1 Brevibacillus sp. AY1 | reverse complement strand
AACAATATTTTATAATAGGAAGGTATCACTTTTCTTGCGCCTGTAGCTCAGTGGATAGAGCAATGGTCTCCGGAACCATGTGCGGGGGTTCGATTCCCTTCAGGCGTACCATACTAGTTCGAAGCCGCGATGTGTATTCGCGTAGTATACGTAAACCTCCGTTCTCTGGTGAACGGAGGTTTTTTAGTGAAAAAAACCTTCCGCAATCGAGACGGAAGGGTAACGTACAGGGGTAGTACGTTAAGGGTACGTGAATGATTATAGTATACATGAATATTAGAGCTATTTCGCATGTACATATAGGTAGGTATGCCTTTTGTTGGGCAAAAAAAATAGCGCCGACTTCCTGCATCAATTAAGTCGAAAGCGCTAATCCCCAAGTTGGATTATACTAGTTGTTATGGATTACAATGCTATTATCTCACTGGTTGATCGTTGGTGCATTACGTAAATATTGGTAAATTCGACAGAAAAAAAGGACTGGAGTCTCCAGTCCTTCTTTACTTATCCTGCCTAAGGCTGAATATCCGCTAGAATCTTCTCGATATCCTTCACCATCAGATCAGCCGCGATGATGCCTCCAGCCGAATTCCAAATCGCTTCATTCACCTGATAGACATGTCCTTTTTTCTTTACATTCAAATTCTGCGCAAGCGGGTCACTCAGCCATTCCTCAGCGGTTTTGCTTGCTCCCGTGTCTCCCTCGCGATCGGAAGTAAAGTAAAAGAAGACATCACCATCCAGATCAGCCATTTGCTCTTTGGCGAGATCTTGGGTAAATTCATCCTTATTCTGCGCTTCCGGTCTAGCAAAGCCCATCTTGTCTAACAACACACCAGCAAAATTGTTCTTATAGTACACTCTTACTTTACCTGGCTGAAAGCGTGCAAGGGGGATTTCCAGCTTGGTTTTATCACCTAGCTTTGTCTTGGCTTCCTCGATGGTCTGATGAAATTCATCGAGTACCTTTTTGCCGTCTTCTTCTTTATTCAATGCCTCCGCATACAACTCAAAGTTCTCGATCATGCTGTCACCCAGGTTTTCGGTAAACACGGTCGGAGCAATCGCTGAAAGCTGCGTATGAATACTCCCACCACCTATAGAGGTGGGGGTTTCTTATGTGTCGTCCTTATCGGACGCTTAACACAAGCGGAGTTGACACAGCGACAGCCGACAGGCCGTCCAACCCCTCTATTCCATTAGCGAATACCTTTGGAACTTCTTTTCGCAAAATGTTGTAGGCTCCGTTCACATCAGCATTGATCAATGTCCCGTTTGCGCAACGGTACATGCCACGGTGAATTCGCTTCCCTGAAAAGGTTGCGATTGTATCGCTTTCACCATACGTAGGGATGTCGTCGTTATCCAGGAAGCTTGCTTTTGAAGTGTAGGATTCTTCCCTCACGATGGTTGTCATCCCTGACCGCTTTGCCTTGTAGCGAATCATTTGAATCAACAGGTTGTGCGGAATGTGGCAAAACGATTGATTGTTCCTTTTGCCCATATTGGATTCGCTTTTCCATTGGGTGTTATGACCAATGACAATCGTTCCGATCTGCTCTTGTAAAGCGATTTCCACAATGGCATGACTTGCCTTATGGAAGATGTCCTTGATTTTGAGAAATCGCTTGCGATGCAAACATTCCAGTCGTTTCGAGGTCTTTTGTCCTTCATGCGACTTCTTCCCTTGGCGCAAAATGCCAACATAATACGCCTTTTGCTTGTTGTAATACTGATTGATCGACTTGACAACTTTGCCCTTGACCAACGTTGGTGTTCTGCCTGTATTGGTCACAATGGTTGCAAGGTTATCAATGCCCAGATCAATCGCCATCACTCGATCCAAAGGATGCTGTTGCGGTTGCTCGTCACAAGTAAAAATGAGTTCCACCACATAGCGTCCGTAGGACGGAATCACTCGTACTTGCATAAGCCTCCCGTTTGTAAAGCCCACTTTCCCAATATTCAACCGTTGCTTCGTAAAAGGAAGCTTCAAGAACCGATGATTCTTGATTTCGCAATCCTGATTCGTGAAAATGAACTCTTTTTGTGGAGTACGGCAATACTTCGGAATCCGTGGCTTTCCTGACAAGGAAGTTGGATTGCTCTTATACTTCTTGATTAAGGCAAAAAAACTCTTCCAATTTTGAAACGCTACTTTCATGATGCTCTGACTGCTTTGCGTCGGTAAGGCTCGATAGTTTTCCTGCCCCATCGCTTTGAACAGTGCATCGAGGAAGTGGTAGCTGAGCATCGGATCTTCCTTGATTGGAAGGGGAAACAGGTTCGCTTTCACGTCTTTACGCTGCTCCTCAGGCTTCATGCCTTCCTTTGCCACCTTTTTCTGGAAGGCAAGAAATTGATTCTCATTCATTGCATCCAAATGTTGATGAATGAGGTCCATCACTTCCTGTTGGAGGGGTTGAAGCTCCTTGCCTTGGGTGAGAGCCGTATACACCTGCCGAATGAAGAAGTTCGTGGTGTTGTACAAGCTTTTGGCTTGTTGACACAACTGCTGAAAGTACGGAAAGAGCCGATGTCCTGGTTGGATCCAGATCTGGTAGGTTTGGTAGGAACCTTTGTCGTGCATGTGTTTTCACCTCCTTTTGCAAGCGTTCTGCATACGGAACATACGTTCGTTTTGTTCTCTTTGATTATATGCAAAAGAAGGAAAAAAGAAAAGCGATTCACCCCACCACTTATAGAAGTGGGGGTACTCTCGCTTAACTTAGATAGATTTTTTCCTGACGAACCTTGGTGCCCAAAATCAGATCGGGCTTCAGACTCGCAATCAATTCTACGTTGGGCTGTACCTCATCTCCTACTACTTCTACCCCATCCATTTGATCCTTGATATGGTCAAACCAAGGATTCCCGATCCATGACTTCACCGCACCCACAGGCTTGATCCCCAAGATAAGTAGACTTTCCGTACCTTGAGTGGTCAAGACGACGACCCGCTGCGGCGTTCCCTTGACGACGGTCTCCCCCATCGCGTGGGTAATGGTACGTGTCTCCTCTGCTGCCGGCTGTGCATTGCTTTCTGCCGGGTTGCTTTGCTGTGGAGCTGTCTGTTCGGCTGCTGGCGGTGCCGCACTTTGCGTGCCTCCTCCGCAACCAGCCACCAGAAGCGACATGATGAGTGTCATGAACAGCCATACTCTTCCTTTGGACAACATCGATTTCTCCTCCTCTAATTGATCACTTTAAGTAACAATGAGTATCATTATCAATTAAAAAATGTTAAAAAAAATAGGCGTTATGTAGATGGTCTGCCTCCTTACCTGTTCTCCCGGTGCGCATGGGGCGGTTCCAATGTTACAATTGTAACACTACCCCTTTTTTCTCGTATTTTCAATTCCTTTTGTACCTTTTGCTCTGAAAATAGACAAAATCAAGGATGTGTCACGTTTGTTGATCAACCGTATTAGCCGCTCCCAACAATCGAAGGAATGGATCATCTTATCGCTTTTAAAGCTCATGGAAACCCAGACATACTCCACGATTTCCATTACGGATATTGCTCGCATGCTCCAATATGAGTACCACCGAAACAATGGAGGTACAGTCGGTGGGTTTGATGTTAACAAAAACATTGACACCTCTTTCGTTGAAGAAGCTGTCAAGCTGATCGGCACATACGAGTAACAAACACGAAAAGCAGCCACCCTAATAAATGGATGGCTGCTTTTTTCATCGAAGTGACTACGATCTAATTGATCGTCTTATTTTCATGTTCTGGCTTAATGGGATCAATCGTATCCGGTTTGCGACCATATGCCTTGTTCGTCACCCAAATGGAGACCCATATGATTAACACCGACATAATGACCAATACTGCAATAAATCCGGTTGACATGCTCATAACCTCCATCATTCATACTCACTTATCTCTTTACTCCTATTATAGCTGATATCTCCCCCTAACTAGCATGCTTGGTTCTTCCAAATTCGTGAATATTTCTGAATTCTGCTCTTCATCAAGAGAGCGATAGACTGTCTTCCGCAGAAACAGGACATCCTAATAACGCATGCCATACCCTTTTGGAGGTGTCAGATGGATTTTACCAAGATGAGTACAAGCCAATTCGTTGCCAAGATTCACGAAGCTCAGGAAAAAAATATGCGCAGCCGAAAGCATCAAGGCTATGGCCACCCGGAAAAACGCCTGCCGAGCAAGCAAGGCATCTAAGCGCAGTTTTTCCTCCCCCTGTCACAACAAAGCCCTGGAGAGCTTCCCCAGGGCTTTCAAGCATCCTTCTCTTACTTCGCTTCACCGATGTATACTTTTTGACCGTTTTCGTATTTGTACACGTAGACGGACGCGAATTCATTGTCACCTTTGTCGTTGAAGGTCACGTTTACAAATTTCCCTTTGTACTCTTTCGTTTTGTGAACAGCTTCCAGCACTTGTTCACGCGTCGGCTTCTTGCCGCCATTCGCCTTGATCGCCTCTTCCAGACCATTCAGCATCACGCCCATGGAATCATAGCCGAAGGATGTAAAGATCCCCACCTTGTTGCCGGTTGCCTGTTCAAAGTCCGCGATCCACTTCTTGCCTTCCTCAGTGGCTCCTACATCGCCAACCGTTGAAGTGAATACGACGTTATTGGCATTTTCCAGCGCCAGCGATTTTCACCAGGTCAGCCGAATCGTAGCCATCTCCACCCATGAAGATTCCGGTAAAGCCTTTTTCACGTGCCTGCTTCACGATGATTCCGGCATCGGAGTAATAACCGCCGAAGTAGATCATTTCCGGATTTGTAGCGAGGATTTGGTTGAGTACAGCACCATAATCTTTCTCGCCTGCTGTCACGCCTTCAAAGCCAAGCACTTGTACGCCATCCTTCTCGAACTGCTTTTTCACTTCGTCTGCCAAACCTTGGCCGTATGCTTGCTTGTCGTGCATCAAGAAGGCGTTCTTCACACCCAATGTATTTTTCGCAAAAATCGCGGCTTTAGAACCCTGTTGGTCATCGCGTGCACAGATGCGGTGCACAACCTTTTTGCCTTGCTCAGTCAAGTCAGAGCCGGTTGCCGATGGAGATACCATGACGAGGCTCTCTTGCTCATATTGCGCGGCTGCCGTGACGGATGCACCTGTCGTAGCGTGTCCGACAACGCCGACTACATCGGGATTGGAGATCAGCATTTGCGCGACAGCTACGCCTTGTTTCGGGTCAGCCTGGTCATCTTGAGAGGAGAGCTGTACATCGAAACCGAGTTGCTTAAACGCTTCCTGCTTTTCCTTTAACGCATATTCCGCCCCTGCTTTGGCTGTACTTCCGTAATCGGAGTATTGGCCTGACATCGGACCTACTACGGCTATGACCAGCTTTTCAGCTGCAGCCGCTCCGCCGCCTCCACTGGATCCCCCGCTATTTTGGGGTGTTTCCCCACCTGATTGCTGTCCGCCGCCTCCGGCACATCCAGCCAACAGTGCGCTAACGGTTAATGCTGCTGCAAGAATTGACAATCTTTTCTGTTTTTTCATCGCATTACATCCCCCTTTTTCCTTTGCAGACAAACTACAGGAAACTGTAACCTATTTTAAGATAAATGGGAAAATTTGCAATAGATAAACTGGTTTTTTGCCTAAATATTTTTTACAGAAGTATATTGACCGTGAAAATGCTAATGCTTGCAGAAAAGAAAATGACCACTCCCAGTCAGGAAGTGGCCATCCATTTTTCTATATACACACAAACCATATATAAATTGATAATATTTGCGTGCAACTTATCTTTATTTTTCGACAGCGATACTCAGGTTATAAGTGCGAGAATTCTCATCATACGTCACTTCAGCACCCAGTTCCTGTGCAATGTAGACAAGTGGTACGAGCACAGCACCAGTCGTTTGGCGAGGCGGGTTAGGGACTCTTGTTTCTTTTCCGTTTTTGTAGGCAAAGGTGCTGTTTTTGTACATACGAAGCGCATATGTGTTATCTTTTGCAATCAGCAGGGACTCTTTCATCGTATCCCATGCCGCTGTACCGCCCAACGCGATCGCGAGGGTGCTGGCATTCACATAAGCCACTCCGTTTTCTGTCACTACGTCTTGTGGGAAGACGAGTTCTTTTTCATTCAAGTTCACTTGAATTTTTTGTTGTTGCACAGGCGCTGTTTGGGCAAAAGCGGCTGTTACAGCGACACTGCCCGTCAATAGAGCTGCTGTCAACAACATAGCTGGAATTTTCTTTAACATTTTCCACACTCCTTATTTATTAAGAAATATAACCCAATTGAATCAATTTCATAAATCTGAGCCCTACGGGCTCAAGGTTTTTTGAGCATAGAAAAAGGAGTACCTCCCC
>NZ_JAFLPN010000078.1:0-6526 GCF_029870785.1 Brevibacillus sp. AY1 | reverse complement strand
TTGGTTGGGAAGCTGAAGATTTCATTCAGAATACTTCGACAAATCACAAACACATTTTTTATGCAACGCTAGTGTCATAAAGTATATAAAAATTTGATTGAAATCAAGTGTTTAGTCAGATGTATATATTTCAAGTAAATATGAAAAAGGCACCCTGGAATGGATGCCTTTGCAATCAATTTACAATTTTGGCTGAATCAAGCCGATGCCAAGGCCGACCGGATCGACGAGATAGGCGAGATAGAAAGCATCGAACTCCATTTTATCCCGGACGATTTGAGCACCGTTCTCGACTGCGGTCTTGATTGTCGCATCGATTGACGCAACCTCAATGACGATTCGCGTCCCGTGGGGGTAATCCTGGGGACCTTGTGCTATCCCGCCGTTGATTCCCGCTTCTTGATCGGAGCCTGTCGTGACCTCGCGATAGCCCCAATGTGGTGCTGCCACCTGCCAGCCAAATACAGCAGAGTAAAAAGCGGAAGCCCGTTCAGGGTCCTGACTGTTCAACTCAAAGAGAACAACTCGAGACATTCTATATCCTCCCTTCGAAAAACTTAATTATTTGCATATTCGAGGGAGGTTCTGGAAAATCCTTCAAGAGCGTTGGGCTGGCCATGAACCCTGGAGTTTGCGCAACTGTACAATTTGCCCGGTGTGGAAGGCGTCATGCAGGACCAGACTCATGGCACTTTTGAGGATGGAATGCGTAGGCAGGGCTTGATGAAGCTCTTCTTCGGTCAAGGAGGAGAGTTTATCAAAGATTTCCCGATTTACTTGCTCCATGCGTTGCAGGGTGGCTTGCCAGGCGTCGTTGTCATCGGCACTTCCAGATGGAGCAAACGTATCTTCATTGGAAGTGTCTTCAGGAGATAATCTCGAACCAGAAAGGCGGTGTAAAAAGCGTTCTTTGTAGAACAGTAGATGGCTCAGGTTTTCCCAGATCGTATTGCATGCTTCTCCAGCTGGCTTCCAGCTGGCCTGAGCAGCATCGAGACCGGATACGGCATCGCGCAATGGCGGATACCAGTCTTCCTGGTCATAGGCACACGTCCATTCATGCAAGAGCAACTCTTTGACGTTCATCAGTCTCGTCCTCATTTGTGTAGCATCTGGTTTACAGGTAAGATACTAGTTGAGATTGTAACCACTAAATTTATATTTGATGGTTACAATTGGAATATACCATTTGTTGGTGTATCATGCAAGGAAAAGGAAAATGGGTCTATTGAGTGGGATGGGGGAACTCAAATGGAGAGTCTATGCATTGATTTTTTGAACAGTGACTGGCGTGACTGGCGCGGTTCCGGACGCAGGGAGGACAGGCTGAGAAAGACAGAGTGGCTTCAGTCCTTTTTGGAAGCATGGGGACTGCAGGCTCCATTACCGCATTTTACAGATGATCCCCAGATCGCGGAATTAGTGGAGCTTCGCATATCCCTGCGGCGGATGGTGGAGGCAGTAGCGAGGGGAGAAGACATCACTTCCGAAGACTTGGCGGAGCTGAACCGGGTGATGGCGATGGCTCCGTCGCATCAACGGATTGAGCTGCGGGAGAATGAGTACCGGCTGGAGCAGGTGAGCGACACTATGGGCTGGAATCTGGTGATGGCACGGATCGTGGAATCCTTTGCCGATCTCCTCGTTCACCAGGAGAAGCGCAGGTTGAAAATATGTGACAATCAGGATTGCCAATGGGTATACTACGACGAAAGCCGCAACCGGGTCCGCCGCTGGTGCGATGACAAGGCATGCGGCAACCTGATGAAAGTGCGCCGCTTTCGCGAGCGACAAAAAGAAAAGGGGGAAGCGTAAAGATCGCTTCTCCCTTTTTTGCTTGAACTGTTCAAATAGCGATCAAAATAAGAGAAGAAGGCCATTCAAAGTATACGAGCAGCACGGAAATGAGGGATAACGATGAGTCGATTTCGGCGGCGATGGGTGCAGGGGCTGATCCTGGTCTTGCTTGTTGCGGCTTGCCTAGCCATCTGGTATCTGCGTCCATACCCGGTTGAGGAAGCGGCGATGCAAGCCATGCAGGGAGGAGAAGGCATCACTGTCACGGATGCAGGAGAGTGGATCATTTTGGAGGGAGGACAAAACTACGATCCAGCGATTATTCTTTATCCGGGTGCAAGGGTCAAATCAGAGAGCTATGCACCTTTGGCAAGACTTCTGGCCGGGTACGGTCACCGGGTGTTCATCGCACGGATGCCGTTTCAACTGGCTGTTACCGATTTTCAGCGAGCGGATCAGTTGATCAAAAATCTGCCGAATCAGTCGTTCGTCATCGGAGGTCACTCCCTTGGTGGGGCGATGGCAAGCCGCTATGCTTCGCTGCACCCGGATCGGTTTGAAGGTGTTTTTTTCCTGGGAGCGTATCCCGATCGCAAAGGAGATCTCCGTGAGACAGAATTGCCGGTACTCTCCTTGCTGGGCTCGCGGGATGGCATCGTCAATCGGGAGCATTACGAAAAGGGCAAGACGTACTTGCCCGAAGAGACCGTATACATGAGTATCGAAGGAGGGAACCACGCTCAGTTTGGCAGCTACGGGGTACAGGAAGGAGATCATCCAGCCGCCATTACGCCCCAGGAGCAGTGGCAGCAGACAGCGGCAGCGCTGGAGCAGTGGATGCTGCTCTCCCTTTTGCGTTGAGACTTACCACTGCTTCGCCGCATGCAGGACCGGATTGGAGATGATTCCGGAGACCACACCGGTGATGCGAATGTTCTCAGAAGGCAAAAGAATCGCTGCATCTCCTGCACGAGTCGTGGTAAATGTACATTCATGCGGATTCACATCTGTAGCAATCCGAACGATGAATTCTCCTTCTCGTCTGATGAGGACAGGCCTGTCCTTGACGGGTTCCAGGGAATGGTCTGCGATCAAGAGCGCATCACCTGGCATGATTCCTAGTCCCTGCAATCCATCGTCCCGCATGATCAGGGCAAAGCGCGCCACATGATAGCTGGCAACCAGCAGGAAGGACGAGAGGGAGAGCTGTTCATCTGCTTCGATGTTCATCTTGAAAAAGTGCGAGCTGTATGCATCGCCGGCAACAAATACGTGCTTCATCCTATCTCCCTTTTTCTGTTTGTTAGTGTGGCTACATATAGACGGGGAAGCCCTTGTCGTGCATCCGGGCAAGAAAGCGATCATAGCGTTTTTTGGCCAAGGGAAGCGGAACGCGAAAAAGCTGAGCAAGATAGTGGTGGGCATCGTAGCGAGGCACTCCGATGAGTAGAGGGCCAACCATGTAAAATGGCATCAGCACATGCTCAGCGAAGTGATTGGCTTGTGCTTCCTGCCATTCGATCATCCACTCGGTGTTTTGTGGCTGAATGCCTTCATGCAAGAGCAGATGCCCCCATTCATGTGCGATCTTGACCCGTTGCTCGGCAGCTTCCAGCCGTTCATCGATGGCGATGATAGAGCGATTTGGATAAATCGGATGGGCGTGTGTTCGACTGCGCCCATTGATCATCTGGATTTCAATTCCATAGGTGGAACATAGCTGATGCAGGTCTATTTGCTCTGGCGTTCGGATCCCATGATGCTGCAAGAGGAGATACACCCGATCCTCCAGCCAGGTTTGCGGTTCGCTGATCTTTTTCAAAATGGATTCGATTCTGATCACCCCTTGAATTCTCCAACAAAAAGAACGAATGTTCGTGTATTCTTGAAAAAGAAAACCCCAGCTGCTGGGGGTGTATACCTATATTTTACTTATATGCACAAAAAAGCAAAGAAAATTCTTCAATCCCGCTTTTTCAAATCTTCGGTGATTTCAAAGAGAGAAGGTGGGCGAGATTCTTTTACCTTGTGCTCTTTCCATTGCTTTTTCAGGTTGTACCAATATCGCCGGATTTCTTTTTTTTCTTCTGCAGAAGCGTCCAGATACCCGTCTAGAAAGAAATAGTCGTCCGGGTCTTCTATCTTTTCTTGCAGAAGCTCGTCCAGCGAACGGCGCTGTGCGGGAGCGGCTGGAGCATAGAAGATGTTCCCATCCGTGCGACCTAACAACCAGTCGATTGAGATGTGCAGGACAGTAGCCAAATTCATCAGCATCTCATTGGAGGGAGTGCTGTGGTTATTCTCATAATTGCTGATGGTGGCTTTGGTCGTCGACACCCGCTCTGCCAAATCCTCCTGTGTCAGTCCTTGTGCCTTGCGGGCTGCACGTAATCGCTGCGCTAGCATGTGTGCGCCAGTCCTTTCTGTGGATCTACAAGCATATTGTACCGAAGCATGTGGAAAAAAGGAAGAAAAGAAGAGCAAACGGAACGGATCCTTGAAGAGAGAAAAGAAGGAGGAAATTGTCATTAAAAAGTAGAAAAAAGACTTGCAAATAGATTATGATTATGTCAAAGTACACTTCATCAAAAAGGGGAACAACGCAATGTTTAACGAACGGAAAGCGTTGCAGATGACATTACAGGCACTACTGGACCAACGAATGGTACTACGCAGGCAATATGTAGATCAGGACAAGCAACTCGGTGCCGACATCAAGCAGCTGCTGCAGAGAATTCGTGAATTAGATTCGGAAGAAGGAATGGGCGCAAGCGAATATGCAGATGAGGCAGCGGCGGCAGCGGAAGAAATTCCAGCAGATGTCCTCCAACGGATAAAGGTGCGAAAGGCGCATATTCGCCACGATTATCAGATCGTAGCGGAGCAAATCAAGGAAATCTTGGGGGAGCACATGTCTCCGATGTCATTGGGAGAATTATGTGATGTATTGAAAGAGCGGCACGGTGTCGAGTTTTCCAGTCCCTACATCGGCGTTCAAAAAACGTTGAAGCTGCTCCCGCAAGTGAAAGTCGAAAAGTCAGGAAGAAAGCTGATATTTTCTTTGTAAAAAACGATTTCAAGAAGACGCAACAAGGGCGATGTGTGAAATGACACATCGCCCTTGTTAGTATGATCAGAAAGTTTATTTGCGTTAAAGCGCTCAATGTTTAGCGGAAGATAGTATAAGTGCAACTAAGGCTACGCCAAAAGATTGGCGTAGCCAAGTTTTCTGATGAGAAGGTTATTGCAAGAATGCTTTGAGCATCCAGTTGTGTTTTTCCAGTCCACCTCGGATGGCCAAGAGCATGTCATACGTTTCTTCATCATCGGCCTGATCGGCAATTTCCATCGCTTGTTTCAGCTCTTCCACCATGGTGGAGAAATCGTTGACCAGGCTTTGCACCATTTGTTCGGCCGTTTCTTCACCAGTCGCTTCAGCGATGCTGGCAACTTTCAAACTGCCGGAAAGCGTGGCTACAGGTTTGCCTCCCAAAGTCAGGACACGCTCGGCCAATTCGTCAATATGGGCAGCCGCTTCGGTGTAGAACTCTTCAAATTTCGGATGCAGGGTGAAAAAGTGAGGACCTGTTACATACCAGTGGTAGTTGTGAAGCTTGGTAAAAAGAACGGTCCAGTTGGCAACTTGTTTATTTAAAGCTTCAAAAAGTTTGTTTTCCATAGTGGAATCTCTCCTTTCTAATAATTATTATCTGTTTATAATTATTATAATCTATTTCAGGAAAATGTCAATAGAAATCGCTTATTCCTTCACATGCATGGCTAGATTGCCCGCCCAGATCGATCCCGTTAATCCGCCAAAAACTTGGGCTCCCCGTTAAAAATCCACTCATTCGCGCGACCTCCTTTTGACTTTGAAAACAGCTGTTCCGATCCGTTTGATTCGGCAAATTGCTGTTCCCGGGAAGTAATCGGTATCATCCATAATACATTGACAGGATCACCCGCCACGAGCGGAAAAGGAATAGCCGGAGCATTTTCTGGCTTTGCGAGCAGAATCGAAGTAAACAGATTGTTCACCTGACTGATCTCTTGGCACGGAATGGTGTGTCCTTGGGCAAGGAAAGTCAAATAAGACCAAGGCAGAGAGGTTTGTCCGCTTATATAGGCAAGCAGCTGATTCTCGTTTTTGGCTAGCCAGTGGGATTCACATGCAAAAGCAAGTTCAAATCTGCGCAAGCGTTCCGGTGTCTCCGTATACTGCTCGACCTTGGGCTGGGGCAAGAGAGAGACCCCGAGCGTTACGACATAGGTGACATTTCCTTTCTCGATCGTCACCATTGCCTTCGGTGGCCAGTGCCCGCCATCGATCCCGTAATACTTGCTCACCGGACCCAAAACAGAGGTGATGGCGTCCAAATATTGCGGCTGCATGTCTTGCCAAGGGTTTTCGTCTCAGCTGGCTTTGTCCGTCAATGCGGAACAGGGCTTGAATACCATATTTGAAGATTCATAACAAAAAGCCCATTGTTTACATACGTTTACCTGAAAGAAGGACTCAGAATGAATCAATGTACCATGCACGTATCCATTCAGCAGCAACAGAAGGTTACAGATGCCATCCTCCAAGCTTTTCGTGTGAAGGAGCAAGAGGCTGTCCCTCAGGAGAAATGAGCTGAGGGGACAGTCTCTTTTTGTTCTACTATCGGAAAGTTTAAGTGCACTAAAGCGCTAAAAAGATTAGCGGAAGATAGTATAAGTGCAACTAAGG
>NZ_JAFLPN010000077.1:0-7103 GCF_029870785.1 Brevibacillus sp. AY1 | reverse complement strand
TGTACTATCGGAAAGTTTAAGTGCGCTAAAGCGCTAAAAAGATTAGCGGAAGATAGTATAAGTGCAACTAAGGCCCCGCCAAAAGCTTGGCGTAGCCAAGTTTTCTAATTATGTTGAAACAAGGTGACTTCAAAAAGTTGATTTATTTACTTAAGTAGCTTTACCCCGTATAGTGTGTATATTATAGTTGAAATTTTCAGATGCTGGATGTTCAGGAGTGAAAGAGATGAATCCAAGCTCAACGCGCTTTCATTATGCATGGGTTGTGGCAGGGGTAACTTTTTTTATTTTGCTGATTGGAGCAGGGATCAGGTCTGCGCCAGGAGTATTCATGGTTCCAGTCGAACAGGAGTTTGGATGGAGTAGGTCTGCAATTTCCTTCGCCCTGTCCATCAATCTACTTTTGTATGGACTAGTAGGTCCATTTTCTGCAGCAGTGATGGATCGATTCGGCATACGTAGAATTACTATTCTCGCCCTTGTGCTTTTAGCAATGGGTACATCGCTGACAACTTGGATGAATGCGTCCTGGCAGCTGACTTTGCTTTGGGGAGTCGTAGTAGGACTTGGCTCTGGTTGTACAGCATCTGTATTAGGGGCAATAGTGGCAAATCGCTGGTTTGCCAAACAGCGCGGATTGGTTATGGGAATTCTTACGGCAAGTGGAGCTACAGGACAGCTGTTATTTTTACCTTTGCTGGCTAGCATGGCGGAATCAGAGGGCTGGAGAAGCGCGAGTTGGATCATTTCATCAGTGGCCATGATCATGATTCCTGCCGTCTGGATTTTGATGCGAGATAAACCCAGTGATAAAGGACTAAAAGCATATGGGGCGATCGAGGAAGATGATCTAGCTACAACAACTCAAAATCCATTCAAGGCTGCAGTGAATGGGTTGATAAAAGGCGTGCGTTCCCTGGATTTCTGGTTGTTGGCCGGTAGTTTTTTCATATGTGGACTTTCCACCAATGGGTTGATCGGAACACATTTCATTGCCGCGTGTCTGGACCACGGCATTGCTGCTGTTACAGCAGCGAGTCTGCTTGCTTTGATTGGCATTTTCGATATTATTGGAACGACTTTCTCTGGCTGGTTATCGGATCGCTTCAGCAGTCGCTGGCTGTTGTTCTGGTATTATGGCCTTCGCGGTATTTCACTTATGCTTCTTCCTTATGCGTTGAACTCCAACGCCTTTGGCTTGGGTCTTTTCATCGTCTTTTACGGCTTGGATTGGGTAGCTACGGTTCCTCCTACCGTGAAACTGGCTAGTGACATTTTTGGCAGACAGCAAGGAAGTATTATGTATGGCTGGATATTTACTGCTCATCAGCTCGGGGCAGCTGTGGCAGCTTACGGAGGTGGCGTCGTTTACACGATCCTCAACAGTTACTTCTTCATGTTCGTAGTGGCTGGTGTGTTCTGTTTGTTGGCTTCGTTAATGGTGATGAGAATAGGAAAATCTGCTCCAGCATCAGCAATAACCAGTAACATGTAGCTTGGAAAAAGGATTTAGGTTGCAATCGCCGAAGGCTTGGTATAATATGGGATATATTGGTATATCAAATGAAATCTCAGGAGGGCAGTCCATTGAAACAGCATTTCGTTACTTATAGTCAAAACCTCATAGTAACGAAAATGTATCGGATGCTCTCATAAAAAACGAGTTTTTTTTGCATGTTACATGGCATGCAAACAAACTTGGAATCAAAGGCACCGGTGAATGTCGGAGCCTTTTTATTTTGCTTGGGCAATCGTCACACCTGGTGTGTTTGGTGTCATGCAGTAAAACAGGCGTCGGATCTTTCCGGCGTCTTTTTATTTGTAAAAGGAGGCGTGTGTATGCTATTGCTCAAGGCGCGAGGGATTGAAAAAAGCTATGGAGACAGGCAAATTTTCCGAGCAGAAGAATTAGAGATAGCTAATGACGATCGAATCGGGATTGTAGGGAGGAATGGTTCCGGGAGAACGACATTGATGAGTGTGCTTGCTGGCGACCAGCAGCCTGACCATGGAGAAGTACCAGTCATCTCGATCTGTCAGGCTTTCAACAACTAGAGGATTCCCTGCGTTCTTTTCCGGGAGCCGTGGTGCTGATTTCCCATGACCGGGAATTGCTTGATGCTATATGTACACGTATTTGGGAAGTAAGCCCAACTGCAAAAGAAGGAAAAACCCAAAGAACTGCCGCAAGTAAAATTTGATCTGTAGCTGACGAGCGAACAGCATAGCCGCACAGTCATTCAATGCAAGGACATGACCCTAAAAAACGATGCAAAGCTCTTGTTTTCGCAGCTTTCCTTTTCTGTACGTACCGGGCAAAAGCTGGCTTTGATCGGAGCAAATGGAACCGGAAAAACCACACTTCTCTCGATGATCTACGGAAGAAGCGACGGAATCACGATATCGCAGCGTGCAAAGGTAGGCTACTTTCACCAATCGCTTGTTCATCTTGATCCTGACCTGTCCATCTTGGAGAACGTACAAAAAAGCAGCAGGTACTCCCTGACGATTATCCAAACAGCTCTGGCTCGACTTCAATTTCAGCGTGAAGTTGTCCATAAGCCAGTATCCTTCTTGAGTGGAGGGGAGAGAGTCAAGGTTGCGCTAGCCAAGGTTTTTCAATCGCGAAGGACAGATTCTGCTTTTGGAGACAAAGCTGACGAAATTGATTAGTCAGTTATCCCTACCAGCCCGGGAGATACCCTCTACGTTCAAAGAAGAGCTGGAAAACGAATATTTGCAGACCTTGAAGGAGCTTAGGAAGTGGAAAATGGGAGAATAAAGTTCAAAACGCGATGAAAAGGCGGTATTATCCATGATTCTAGGTGATTATTTGGACGCGCCTTCTTTTTTCGTGCTATAATGAAGTATTGTGAAAACCAGTTGGAGGTTTACCCTTTATGGCAGAAGAAACTGCTCGGTTTCCCAAAGTCGACATTAGTCAAGAGATGAAAGAGTCGTTCATCAGCTATGCGATGAGCGTCATTGTCAGTCGTGCACTTCCAGATGTGCGTGACGGATTGAAGCCGGTCCATCGGCGTATTTTGTATGCCATGCACGACATGGGTCTTACACCTGACAAAGCGTTCCGTAAATCGGCTAACGTTGTCGGGGAAGTAATGGCGAACTACCATCCACATGGAGACTCTTCCATTTATGAAGCGATGGTACGCATGGCGCAAGATTTTAACATGCGGTATATGCTTGTTGAGGGGCAGGGGAACTTCGGTTCTGTAGACGGTGATCCGGCGGCGGCCATGCGCTATACGGAATCGCGTTTTTCAAAGGTTGCTTTGGAACTGCTGCGCGACATTGATAAAGAGACTGTCAACTTTGTGCCCAACTACGACGGGCGCAAAGAAGAACCGGTAGTACTCCCTTCCCGGTTCCCCAATCTGTTGCTGAACGGTGCATCAGGTATTGCGGTAGGGATGGCGACAAACATTCCGCCACACAACCTGAACGAGGTCATCGATGGCGTACTTGCCATGATTGATAACCCGGATATTACTATTCAGGATCTGATGAAAATCATCAAGGGACCAGACTTCCCGACAGCAGGGGAGATCCTCGGTTACAGTGGTATTCGTCGTGCCTATGAAACGGGCCGGGGTTCTATCATCATGCGTGCCAAAACGTTGATTGATGAAGAAAAAGGAAAACCACGCATTATCGTAACAGAGATTCCTTACCAGGTGAACAAAGCCAGACTTGTGGAGAAAATCGCTGAGCTGGTGCGCGAAAAGAAAGTGGAAGGCATTACCGATCTTCGCGATGAATCCGATCGCAAAGGTATGCGGATTGTCATGGAATTGCGCAGAGATGTGATTCCAAAGGTTGTGTTGAACAATCTGTTCAAGCATACCCAGCTTCAAACTACCTTTGGCGTCAATATGCTGGCGCTGGTGGATGGGCGTCCTCGGGTTCTGAATTTGCGTGACATGCTGTATTACTATTTGCAGCATCAACGTGAAATTGTCCGCAGACGGACAGAGTACGATCTGAAGCAAGCAGAAGCCCGCGCTCACATTTTGGAAGGTTTGCGGATCGCACTCGATCATATCGACGAGATCATCAGCTTGATTCGTGCTTCCCAGACAACGGAAGAAGCTCGTGAAGGCTTGATAGCCAACTACGGTTTAAGCTATGAGCAAGCGCAGGCCATTCTGGATATGCGTTTGCAACGCTTGACAGGGTTGGAACGTGAAAAAATTGAGAACGAGTACCAAGAGCTGTTGGCCAAAATCAGTGAGCTGCGTTCCATTCTTGCGGATGAGAACAAAATCTATGCAATCATTCACGAAGAGCTGTCCGAAATCAAGGAAAGATTCGGGGATGCTCGACGCACGGTGATTACGTTTGATGAAAATCATATCGAGGATGCGGATTTGATTCCGGAAGAGGACGTCGTGATCACCCTCACTCATGATGGGTATATCAAGCGTCTGCCTGTTACCACCTACCGTTCACAAAAACGTGGAGGTAGAGGGGTACAGGGATTGGGGACCAAGGATGACGATTTTGTCGAGCATCTTTACATCACCAACTCGCATGAAACCATCATGTTCTTTACCAGCAAAGGGAAAGTGTATCGCCTGAAGGGCTACGAAATCCCTGATTTGAGCCGGACCGCAAAGGGCACCCCGATCATCAATCTGATTCAGATCGAAAAAGGGGAGCGGGTCAGTGCGGTGATTCCGGTTAAGGAGTTTGAACAGGAGAGATATCTGTTCTTTGCTACCAAGAAGGGGATCATTAAGAAGACGGAGCTGTCTTCGTATGAGAACATTCGTCGAGGTGGCTTGATCGCGGTGAACCTGCGCGAGGATGACGAATTGATCGGCGTACGCTTGACCGACGGCAAGCAAGAAATCATCATGGGAACGAAGAATGGAATGTCTGTTCGCTACAAGGAAAGCGACGTTCGCACGATGGGCCGCAATGCAACGGGGGTAAAAGGGATTACGCTGGATGACGATGACGACGTGATCGACATGGACGTAATCAAGCCTGGAGCAGAAGTGCTAATCGTGACGGCGAACGGCTACGGGAAGCGGACACCGGTGGATGAATACCGGATTCAATCTCGTGGTGGTAAAGGAATCAAGACGCATAATGTTACAGAACGCAGCGGGTGTGTCGTAGGACTGAAAGTGGTAGAACCTGAAGAGGATCTCATGATCATTACGACTTCGGGTATCATTATCCGTACAGAGATGAAAGGCATTTCTGTCATGGGCCGCTACACCCAAGGCGTCAAATTGATACGTCTCTCAGAAAATGAGCAGGTAGGATCTGTGGCCAAAGTGCCTCCTAACGTGGACGAGGATGACGCAGATATAGAGGATAGCGATAGTTCCCCTATTCTAGATGACCCATCTCAGACTGAACCTGGCGAAGAATAGAGAGAATATGCCTGTTTGCAAGAGGAAAGACGTTCCGCCTGTGCGGAGCGTCTTTTTTACACGTAAGAAGGACCAGCATTTTCGAAAAAAGCTTCAGTAAAAACAGTTTTTACCGATACTATAATTAGTTCAGTTTGTAATTGAAATCATGTAATTTTTCTATCATTGGTTTGAAAAAGGTATAGAATTGGGAAAAGGTGTACAAGTCATTATTGTGAGGATCGGATGGTGAGTAAAGTTGCCCATCGTGGATGTAAGAAAACTAACGAATGGTTCCAAATTAGCAGAAGAGGTATACACTTCACTCGGCGGGCTTCTTTTTACGAAAGGGACGCCTCTGTATGAAAAGGAAATCGAGTTTCTGGATGCTTTTATGATCAAACAGGTATCCATCGAAGACACGAATGTTGACGTTGGAGAACCAAAGGAAACTCATGTAGAAGAAAAGGCAGCTCCGAAAGTAACGGTCAACATTATCGAGAAGCCATCCTTTCAGGAACATTTTAATGAAGCTGTTACGAAGTTGAAAAACCTGATGATTCGCGTGCAAGGTGGCGATAATATCCCCGTTATGGAAGTGCGGGAAGTGGTTTCGCCTATTTTGGCTCAGTTCCAGGAACAGCCGCAGGTTCTCCTTTCGCTGCGTCGATATGCTCGGATGGACAGCTATGCTTACGAACATGCTATCGCGGTTGGGATTATTTCATATATGATTGCGAAATGGATTAAGGTTCCGGAAAAAGAATGGATGCAGGTGGCGTTAGCAGGTACCTTGCTTGACGTTGGGAAGGCAAAAATTGACCGTAGGATTTTACAAAAGCCCGGAAAGCTGACTCCTGAAGAGTTTGAAGAAATGAAAAAGCATACTGTATATGGCTACCAAATCATCAAGGCTTCTCACGGACTGAGCGAGGGAGTTGCACTGGCCGCGTTACAGCATCATGAGCGGGAAGATGGATCAGGGTATCCGTTGGGACTGCTGGGAAACAAGCTGCACCTATACAGCAAAATCGTAGCAGTAGCCGACGTTTATCATGCAATGTGTTCGGATCGCGTGTATCAAAAGGCAAAGTCCCCGTATGTGGTTGTAGAGCAATTGGTACAAGATAGCTTTGGAAAGCTGGACCCTTCCATTGTTCATACGTTCGTAGATGGAATCACGCAGTTTGCTGTGGGAACCCTAGTGGAACTAAGCGACGGTACCATAGGCAAGATTGTTTTTACAGACAAAAAACATCCGACAAGACCTATGGTTGAAACGGGTGGTCATATTGTCAATTTGGCTGAATCTCGTCATGTATCAATCGTAAAAGTCATGGAACAGTAGAAGGATGGGCGCTTCGTTAAGAGGCGCCTTTTATTACGCTTAAAAAGTTTAATTAAATTAAAAAACATCTTGTTTTCGTACTCCCAGCGTGTTAAGATAAGGCTTGTCGCTCCGATAAGAGGAGCTGCCAACAAGGAAAAACATCTATTTTAAAAAATAGGCTATTGACTTGTTGTTAGTTGTTTGATAGAGTATTGAATTGTCGCTGCTAAGCGATTGAAAAAGATCTCGAAAAAAGATCTTGCAAATCACTTGGGTGATGTGCTATACTGGGTGAGTCGCACTTAAGCGAATAACATGCTCTTTGAAAACTGAACAGCGAAAGCGTTGATGAGTCTATCATGAAATGATTTGCCAGCTTTGAACCAGAT
>NZ_JAFLPN010000076.1:0-7141 GCF_029870785.1 Brevibacillus sp. AY1 | reverse complement strand
AATCAATTGATAGGCTTGTTCGATTGCATGATGAATCTGATTTTCGTCCACCGATTCCACCCCTTTCCGTTATCCGCTTACCGATCATTTTTCATCCGATATGTGCCTGTTTTATATACGCGAGTTTCCATACAGTATATTCGACGTTACAAATACGCCGACCGGCGGCAGCGAAGTTGAAGGCGGTTGCGGTGGGATATAGCCGCTATACCCCGCCAAGCTTATATCAGTTGTCGCTACCCAGGTTCCATATTCGCCCGCCTGTAAAGAAGAGGGTAGCATCCGCAGACGTCCGGTGAGAACCAAATGCCGAAGTTGAATCTTGACATCGTCATAGATGGTTAATTGGCCGGAGTAGGCGGCGTAGGGGGAATGAAACATGATCTGCTGCGTGCTTTCATTCCAACTTCCTTCAATCGGAATCGGCGTTCCGCGAAATTGGATGGTGCCTTGAATTTGCTGGTCCTGCAAAACACGCATCACTAGTTTGCCCCACACAACCGGTCTTCCGGCGACAGATGCATGAACTCCCCATATGGAAAAGGGAGGTAAACTCTTTGTACTTGTTTGAGCCGCAACGGACATGATTCATCACTCCTCAAAGTTAGATCACGTCATTATATGCGTCCTCGGAAAAAATGCCAGTCACTGGGCAAGAATTCTTTGCAGATAACCGAACATGATCAAGTAAAAGAAGATGGACTTTCTCTTATACTGGTTGTTTCTTAATGCAGACAGGTTTCGAACAAAATTGTTTCAACCCATCCCAGTTGCCCCAGATGCAATTTTTACATCGATTTGGTTGTCTTGGGGCAGAGGTAGTCCAGTTTTTAATGCTTGTACTGAATGTTGGTAACATGCAGGCATCCGCCTTTCCAAATTTATGCAAACAGCATTTAAGTTGTCCAGAAACGAATCATCCTATGCAGTTATCCGCATCGTGAAAGTCCGCTTGGATTTGATCCCATCTACCCTTGTCCCCTGCATACAAATATCAAAGGCCGGAGCAACCCATTTTGGGCAACAGCCGGCCATTTGGTCCTATTTCGCAGGCATTCTACCGATGGCTCGAATCGCAAACATTTTTCACACACCGATACTCCCAGTTGTTGCAGAAGTCCTCATATACTTGCTCTACGCCACAGTCGGATAGCATGTGCCTGGCCAAAAAGTCATACCAGAACTGGTCGAAAGACAAGGGCATCCGGGTTCCATATTGGGAACGAAGGGTTACATAGCGGTCCCAGATTTTGATTCGGAATGCTGCCAATTCATCACATCGCTCCATGTCGGTTCGCCTTTAAGCGGCGCTGGTGTCGCTGGATATTTCTGACGTTTTCGCTTTTTCTTCGGAGAGCTTTTGAAATTGTTTCGCCCTTTCCAGATGAAAGGTACGTAATTATTCGTGATACTGAGCCATTTTCATGTGCCAATCGTACATTTGCCTGACATAAGCGGCCTGGTCATGCGTATACATGGGCATTGCCTGTTTGATAAACTGCATTTGAAAACATTCCTCCTTGGGTTAGGTAAAGTTGAACTTACAGCATTAGTCTATGGCAGGCGCATAGAAGCGACAACGGCATCCGCCCGGTTTCCGGTCATTTTATCGGGTTGGTTGTCTATATACAGGCGGAAACACAGCCTTTTGGGGACCTGACTCCTATGATGCATAAAGGATATGAAAATCGGAATAATATCAGTTGCATATTCTGAAAATGGCGAATGAAAAGGAGAAAGTATGGAAAAAAGCGAACTTAAATCACAATTTAAACAGCGAATCAAAACGACAAGTAACAAATCTCCAATAATCTTGGATGGAAAGGCAAGTGAAAATGTTCCAACCGAGCCGAGTTTAATGGAGCGAACCAAAGAAGTGATGGAGAATATAGGAACCGAAATAAATAGCGTCTGACAGTATATGGCTTTTATAGCTTGGTCAACGTAACCTTTGAGATTATCGATGGGGACATTCCGTACAGATTGGAACAAGTAAATGTTTCTCATAATCAAAACCGGCCGGTTAGGGATCGCCCTGACCGACCGTTACAGTGTATTTTAGCCAACGAAATTCGGATTGGGCCCCGTATTATCCTTTGGGCTTTACGAACAATGCAGCGAGAAACGAAAAAATAATCGCTGCGGATATTCCGGCACTGGTCACTTCGAAAATTCCGGTGATGATCCCAATCCAGCCATTGCTCTTTAGTTCTTGAAGCGCACCATGGACAAGCGCGTTACCAAAGCTTGTAATCGGGACCGATGCTCCTGCCCCGGCAAATTCAATCAGCGGATCATACCATCCAATTCCGTCGACAATCGCGCCCAATACAACAAGCAGGGTCATGGTGTGGGCCGGTGTAAGTTTCAAGACATCAAAACAAAATTGTCCGAAAACACAGATTGCACCTCCCACCAAAAAAGCCCAAAGAAAAATCATAATATCTCCCTCCCTGCCTCTATGGATACGGCATGAGCGATACAAGGAATGCTTTCCCCTTGTTGAAATGAAATCGGGGATAGCAGCGCCCCCGTAGCGACAACGAGGATTCGTTTCAGTTCACCTCTTCGCATCCGATTTAGCAAATGTCCATAGGTAACAACTGCCGAACAACCGCAGCCGCTTGCTCCGGCTTGAACCATTTGGGTTTCATAATCGTAAATCATCATCCCGCAATCGGAATATTCGGTTTGTTCGATGGGAAAGTTATGTTTCTTAAACAATTTACAGGCGATTTCATATCCGACTTTCGCAAGATCGCCGGTAACGATCAAATCGTAATAACCCGGTTCAATTCCCAAATCTCGAACATGCGCCTCAATGGTGTCTACCGCTGCAGGAGCCATCGCTGCGCCCATATTAAACGGATCTTTAATGCCCATATCGATAACCCGGCCAATGGTGGCAGATGTAACAACCGGTCCGTCACCTTCCATGGATACGATGGCAGCACCGGCCCCGGTTACCGTATATTGGGCGGTTGGCGGTTTTTGCGAACCGTACTCGGTCGGATATCGGAACTGTTTCTCCGCACCGGAATCATGGCTGCATGTCCCCGCCAATACAAATTTCGCCGAACCGGAATTTACAAGGTTAGCTGCTAATGCCAGACTTTCCATCGAGGTTGAACAAGCGCCAAACACACCGAGGTAAGGGATCGATAATGTTCGCGCGGCAAAACTGCTGCTAATGATTTGATTCATCAAATCCCCGCCTATGTAAAACTGTACTTGTTCCTTTGTCAACCCCGCATTTTCAATAGCCAGTTTTGCCGCTTCTTCAATCAATGCCTTTTCTGCTTTCTCCCAGCTCTTTTGTCCCATCATGGATTCTCCATGGACAATGTCAAAATCTTTGGCCAGCGGGCCTCTTCCTTCAAATGGACCCACTACCGTTGCTGTTGATCGGATGAACGGCTTGTTCTCAAATAGCCAACTCTGGTGTCCCTTTAACATATTAAGAGCCTCCCCCGCCTTTGATCAGCAAATGTACAATTCCTACCGCAAAGGCGGCGACTGTACCAAATACAATAACCGGTCCAGCCAGTTTAAACATTTTACCGCCAACACCGAGCACCATACCTTCACTCTGATGTTCAATCGCAGCGGATGCCATCGAATTCGCAAATCCCGTCACAGGCACTGCGGAACCCGCACCAGCCCATTGGGCAAACTTATCGTACACCCCCATGCTGGTCAGAATGACAGAAAGGAGTATCATAACCGCCACGGTAGGGTCTCCAGCTTTTTTCTCATCAAAGCCGCCCCAATGCACAAACATTTCCTGGATGGCTTGTCCAACCAAACAAATGGCCCCGCCAGCTATAAACGCACGAATGAAGTTTTTGAGTATGGGCCTCGGAGGTTCGACGCTTTGCGCCAATTCTTTATATTCCTGTTGTACCCGCGTTAAATTTTTCTTTATATTATTTGCCATGAACATCCTCCTCGAATTTCAGCTGACGTATAATTGGCGAATTGTTAACGAATCAGCAATGGTTTAACTTCATCAATAATCTTTTTCCAATCACATTAATCGACAAAAGTTAATATGTCCCTATTCCATTATTTTCATGCATTTCCATTTGAAAATTTTTCTAACGTATGCTTTTGTTGCGAGACGGAAATATTAATTTCGGTATTGGGAGAATGTAAGCATCTATTCCTATTACCCCTGAAACATTATCCTATCCTAAGGTAAAGGAGGTGACATTCCGTGACAGTTGCTTCTCAAGTGAAAACGTGCGTAGCATCTTTAAAAAGTGCTCAGGCGAGTCTGGAACAATTTGCTTTGGAAACACAAAATCAAGAAGCAAAATCGCTCTTTACGAATGCGGCCCAACAAACCCAACAAATCGTGCAGCAAGTAGAAAGCCGCGTACAACAGTTGGAAAATGAAGAGCCTCAATATAAGGGGTTTTAAGAAAAACAGACAAACCATGAATATTGAGGACATGGCTTGTCTGTTTCATCGGTGAACAGATTAGAAAAGAGATCAAACCCTACCAGTTGAGTAGGGTTTGATCTCTTTTCGCCACTATTCTTTTGTTTAGACAGCTAACCTTGGATAAACCTAAACACTGCCGCCCCCATCGCCACTGCTAAAGTTGACAGTATCCAAGTTCCCCCTCGGCCCAACGCACGCCCATGGCTACGGCCGCCAAATGATGAAGGTTGGAATTGAATGCCGATCTTTTTTCCCCATTCGCTTCCCTTGGGCGCTGTCCTATTGGAGTTGCCGAAATCATTGTAAGATTGTTGTATTCGATCGTCAGGAAGCCTTTACTGGAGGCATCAATATCGGGGATGAATATACCGGATTGAAGTCGAATGTCGGCTTTTGACGCGACACCCATATTCGAATAGTGGGTTAACCTGCAAACGAACTGCAAGCAGTCTTCGACGCCCATTGGAATATCGCGCCTTACTTTGTGCCAGATGCAGACATTATTATGGCGATTAAAGCAGCTTTGGTTCGCGGTGTCCGAGTGCGCTTGTTAGTTCCCCGCCACGTGGTATCGATCATCGTTGGAGCTGCAAGTCGGACCTACTATGGAGAACTTTTGGAAGCCGGGATTCATATCTACCTCTACAATAAAGGCGTGTTGCATGCGAAGTTAATGATCATTGACGGAGAAATTGCCAAGATAGGCTCCTCAAATTTTGATTTAAGAAGCTACCGTCTGAATTATGAAGTGTGCGAAGTTGTGTACAGTTCCGAAGTAGCACGAACGGAACAATTCGGGCATGATCTTGCGGGCTCCATTCCCTTACCTATGGAAGTCCTGCTTCAACACACGCATTTGCAGCGGATTCTCGATCAAACGGCGTGCTTGCTTTCACCAATGATTTGATGAAAGAGGAAATGAAAAGTTGTTTCTTCAATTCTCAATTGAGTTCTTGCTAGGTTTTGTAGGATTGTTCATCATTACAAAGATGTTAGGGAAAAACCAATTTAGTCAAGTAACACCGTTTGACTTCATTTCAGCTATTTTTTAGGTGAGGTCGTTGGAAATACTCTATATGACATGCAATTGTCTACCCTATGCTGTATTCTTTATTCTTATGGGGGTCATTTATGTTAGCTATTAAGACGGCAGGCCAAAAGTCTTGGAAATAAGAAGTTGGATCGATGGAACCTTGTGCCTTAATTCCGATAGTAGAATAATTACCCAATAGTTGGATTTCGTGCCGAATCAACTTATAAAAATATGGAGACTTAGTCCCTGGGCATCCGTTGAGCTGCTAAAAAAATAAGAAGTATCAAACCCATATACCCAAATAGCGGATAAAGATAAGTAAGTAAGGAGGTGAAACCGGCTTGACTAATCAAAAAACTAGCAAGTAATATGCCAAGAACTAACCAACTTTTAGGAATATTATATAGACTTTGGATTTGACGAGAAATTCCGAAAACATTGCCTATCAATGTGGTGAATATTTCTCCATAGATTACGAGCAAAAACAATACATGAAAAAACCGCCCGAAATCTCGAATAATCTCGGCCATCGGAATATCGTATTGAAGAATCTCGGGCATCTTTGAGCTCATTGCAAAATGGCTGACAAGAAGCATAAAACCAAGACCAATGCCTCCCCAAAACCCTCCCCATTTTAATGCGCTTTCGTCATCCACCTCACTCCCCAGAGGAACCATAACGGCTAGAATAAAAGCAAAATTCAATCCTGCATACACAAACGGACTCACGAACCACTTCAAATTGTACAGTTGTTGGTTCTGCCAACCGACTATATCAAATATATTGTCTATTCTGATAACCTTTACGACAAGGAGAATAGTGAAAAAAAGCATCATGGGAACAACTAACGAGTTTACGAACATAATTCCGCTGATTTCCTTCTTCATCACCAGATAACACAAAACGATGCTGATGATAATACCCAGTTGATAGGGTAGACGGAGTTGTTCTTCGAAAATGGTACCGGTTCCTGAAAGCATCACGGCCGTTACCCCAAATAGAATAATTAAAGTCAAGGCATTTGCGACTTTGCCGAAAATTTTGCCAAACAGATAAACATTAAACTCCTGATATGAAAATGCTTTGATATGGTGAGCTAGAATCATCATTTTAGTGCCGATCCACACAAAAAGAAAGGTGCTGCATAAAATGCCTAATACCCCATAGGCTCCGTATACCGTGAAAAACTGCATAATCGACTGTCCTGAAGCAAATCCGGCTCCCACAACGGTTCCCGTGTATGTTGCGGCGATTTGTATTATCATATTTGTATTTTTCTTCATATTTCACCCATGTCCTGGTAGAGTATAGAATCATTAAATTCTATGCTTAAAAAAATTGCTTATTCCAAAAGGAACTCGTTGTCAGCCGTTATGACGAGAATCGATAGTGGTCCGGTAGATCATCAATTAACAAACTTGAGTCTTTAACAATGACATGGTAAATATGCAGCTCATGAATCTGGGCATGATTTTTGGAATCGGTAAACTTATGGTTTTGGCCTTTATTTATCTACCGAGGATGAATCTGTGCAATCAACGCCCCGCTTGGCGATGCTCGAAGCCAGCAGATATAGCCCCACATAGATAGGAAACGAATATGTATGTTTCCAGTGAACGGGGTGGTATAAATCGGCCATTTGTGAGACCGGCTCGGCCACA
>NZ_JAFLPN010000075.1:0-7162 GCF_029870785.1 Brevibacillus sp. AY1 | reverse complement strand
TCTCCATATAACGATTTTACCAACAAATAGAGGGGCTTGCGCCCCTCAAAATTATATACTTTCCTATATAGTAAGAAAACCTCTATCGAGGCCTATTCAGGGAGGAGCGACCGCGTTTTAGCGGAATGTTTTACCGAAATAATGCTAGATGCAGACTGCAGACGCTGAGGCACCTTGTCATGCAATTAAACTTTCTTACACGTAGAAAAAAGCCGCGTAGGCGCGGCTCTCTCTCATTAAATGATTGGTTTCTTAGCAGGTATTCCAGCTTTACGAGGATAATTTTTCGGCGTGTGCTCCACCTTTTCCATAATGACGATGTTCCGCTCCCCTGCATCCTCCATGAGATGAAACGATTCCACTTTGCGTGTTTTGCCGCCCAGTGTTTTAATCGCCTTTTTGGCTTCGTTCAACTCAGGTGTGATCTCAGAGCCTTTTAAAGCAATAAAATGGCCCCCGACTTGAGCAAAAGGCAGGCAGAACTCAGACAACAAATTCAAACGGGCAACTGCACGCGCCACAACCAATTGGAAGGCTTCTCGATATGCAGGTTCCTGTCCGCGATCCTCGGCACGGCCGTGTACCGGATATACATGCTCCAGCCCGCACTCATTTGCAACATGCTGCAAAAAGCTCATCCGTTTGTTCAATGAATCGATAATCGTCATTTTCAAATGAGGAAAACAAATTTTCAGAGGGATGCTGGGAAAGCCAGCACCTCCCCCGATATCTACCGCCGATTCGACCTGGTCAAAGGGAAAGTAGAAAGCAGGTGTTATCGAGTCGTAGAAATGCTTGTTGTAGACCTGCCCCTCTTCTGTTATCCCAGTCAAATTCATCTTTTCGTTCCATTCCACCAGCAGGCGGAAATAGAGATCGAATTGCTCCATCTGCTGGGCAGACAGTTCAATTCCTTTTGCATATAAAGCCTTAGCAAACTCTTCTCTTGTCATCCGGTACTCTCCTTACTCAGCCGCTCCTACGCGATTGTACTGTTCCAGATAAATCATCAAAACAGAAATATCAGCAGGATTGACTCCGGAGATACGTGCCGCCTGCCCAATATTCAACGGACGAATCCGACTCATGTTGTCGCGAGATTCCTTCGCCATACCGGAGATTTTGTGATAATCGATATCTTCGGGTATGCGCCGCTCCTCCATCTTTTTCATCCGCTCTACCTGCTGCAGCGATTTGCGAATATATCCATCGTACTTGATTTGAATCTCTACCTGTTCCGTGACATCCTCAGAAAGCTCGACTGGAGCAGGTGCCATTTGAGCGATATGGTGGTAGTTCAACTCTGGGCGACGCAACAACTGAGCCAGTTCGATCACTTCTGTCAGCTCAGGGGAACCCGCCTCGCGCAAAACCTCTTGCACATGTGCCATATCCGGGCGTACACGCGTGTTGAGCACACGTTCCTTTTCCTGTTCGATGAGATCACGTTTTTGGGTAAAGCGCTGGTAACGCTCATCGCTGATCAAGCCAATCTCGTGGCCAATATCAGTCAGACGCAGATCCGCATTATCGTGGCGCAATAACAGGCGATATTCAGCACGCGAAGTCAACAGACGATAAGGTTCATACGTCCCTTTTGTGACCAGATCGTCAATCAGTACGCCAATATAGGCCTGTTCCCGCCCCAGAATAACGGGAGGTTTGTCCTGTACTTTTCTGGCGGCATTGATTCCAGCCATCAGGCCTTGGGCAGCAGCCTCTTCATAGCCGGAAGTACCATTGATTTGTCCCGCTGTAAAAAGGCCCGGCAGCAATTTTGTTTCCAATGAAGGCCACAGTTGAGTAGGATCGACAGCATCGTATTCAATGGCATAGCCTGGACGCATCATTTTCGCATTCTCCATCCCAACCATCGAGCGAAGCATCGAAAGCTGCACATCTTCGGGCATACTCGTGGACAGCCCTTGCACATACATTTCTTCCGTATTCCGTCCTTCTGGCTCAAGGAAAATCTGATGGCGTGGCTTGTCGTTAAAACGGACTACCTTATCCTCAATCGATGGGCAGTAACGTGCTCCCGCTCCCTCGATCGTTCCCGAATACATCGGTGCCCGATGCAGGTTGCTGTTGATCAGTCCATGCGTCTCCTCGTTGGTATACGTCAGCCAGCAAGGAAGCTGGTCGGTATTAAATTCAGTCGTTTCATAGGAAAAGGCGCGCGGAACCTCATCACCTGGCTGAATTTCCATTTTGCTGAAGTCCACACTGTGCTTGTGAACCCGCGGTGGTGTACCTGTCTTGAAGCGCTTCAATTCAAAGCCGAGCTCCTTGAGGTGATGCGCCAGTCGGATAGATGGACGCATGTTGTTCGGGCCGCTTTCGTATTGCAGGTCACCCAGAATAATTTTCCCGCGCAAATAGGTGCCTGTCGTCAGTACGACTGCCTTAGCACGATAAATCGCGCCATTCTGTGTCAAAACGCCCTCACACACGCCATCGTTGACGATCAATTCGTCAACCATCGCCTGACGAAGAAGCAAATTCGGCGTATTTTCGATCGTTCTTTTCATTTCATGCTGGTACGCAAATTTGTCAGCCTGTGCGCGCAAAGCATGAACAGCTGGCCCTTTTCCCGTATTCAGCAGCCGCATTTGGATGTGGGTTTTATCCGTATTCCGGGCCATCTCGCCACCCAGAGCGTCCAATTCACGAACCACATGCCCTTTCGCAGGTCCCCCTACGGATGGATTGCAGGGCATGAAAGCAACAGCATCGAGGTTGATAGTCAATAGCAAGGTTTGGCAACCCATCCGAGCAGCTGCCAGCGCGGCTTCACTACCCGCATGGCCCGCTCCGATCACGATCACGTCAAACGAGCCAGCTTCATAGGTCGGTACTTCGTTCATCTGTAAACCCTCCTTTGTTCCTCTATTTCCTATTTACCCAAACAAAACTGGGAGAAAATCTGGTCAATGAGATCCTCGCCGACGCTCTCGCCGATCACTTCACCTAACAGCTCCCACGCTTTTTTAATATCGATTTGAATCATATCGACAGGCATCAACTGATCGATTCCCGTCAATGCATCGTCCATCGCCCGTTCCGCTTGACGCAGCAGATTGATGTGACGTGCGTTGCTCACATAGGTCAAATCATCCTGCTGTACACGTCCTGTGAAGAAAATATCGGCGATTGCCTGCTCCAATAAATCAATTCCCGTCTCCTTCTGCGCGGAAGTCATGATCAGCGGCTGGTCAGGGAAATGACGCTTGATCTCCTCCAGATCGATTTGCTGAGGAAGATCGAATTTATTTACGATGACAATGACCTGAAAGCCTTTGGCCGTTTCAAAAATAGCATAGTCATCCGGCCCCAGCTTCTCGTTGTAGTTGACGACGAGCAGCACCAGATCAGCCTTTTTCAATAGCTGCCTGGACTTTTCGACACCGATTTTCTCCACGACATCCTCTGTATCGCGAATACCAGCAGTGTCGATCAAACGCAACGGTACTCCACGTACATTGACGTACTCTTCAATCACGTCCCGCGTCGTTCCCGCTACGTCCGTAACAATCGCCTTCTCCTCCTGAACCAGGCTGTTTAACAGAGAGGATTTCCCGACGTTGGGACGTCCGATAATAGCGGTTGACAGGCCCTCACGCAGGATTTTTCCCGGCTTGGCTGTCTGCAGCAGCCGCCCTACCTCTGCTTTTACCTCCAGGCACTTCTCGCGCAGGAAATTTTGCGTAAATTCCTCTACATCGTGCTCGGGATAATCGAGCGTTACTTCTATATGAGCCATCGCTTCAATCAGGTTTTGCCTCAGCTGTCGGATCAAACGGGACAGCTTTCCCTCCACCTGGTTGAGCGCTACTTTCAATGCGCGATCAGTCTTTGCACGAATCAAATCGATTACAGCCTCTGCCTGAGACAAGTCTACACGTCCATTTAAAAATGCACGCTTCGTAAACTCTCCCGGCTCCGCCAATCGGGCCCCGTGATCCAGGATCAGCTCCAGCACCCGCTCGACCGATACGATTCCTCCGTGACAGTTGACCTCAACAACATCCTCCCGCGTAAACGTTCGCGGTGCCTTCATGACGGAAACCAGCACTTCTTCCACCCGATCACCTGTCTGTGGATCTACCAGATAACCGTAGTGAATCGTATGCGTGTCCACAGTGGACAACTTCTGTTTCCCTCGATATATATGATCCACAACTTCGATCGCTTCCGGTCCACTTACCCGGATGACGGCAATCCCTCCCTCACCCATCGGTGTGGCAACTGCCGCTATCGTATCGAATTTCATTGTTACTCACCTCTTGCTTTCCAGACCAAACGAGTCAGCCACTAACTTACTAGCTTAACAGATCCAGCTTAAAAATTCCAAGTGAAAACTGCATCCCAAACGCTTTCCAGCACATGCCAACAACAATAAGCAACCTTCATTTTCCAAGGTTGCTAGCGTATTGGTTATCCACAGTATGATCCTTTTTTCGTACCGCCAACCCTTGCAGTACTTATCCACAGTGGACAAGTTTTTTGTCACCTAAGAGGGCTATTGGAGATATCCCCAACCCATTGTACCAAAAAATTTCTGTCCTGCGATGAGGAATTTCCATAAGAAAACCTCGATCGATTCATGCTTGAGGACGAGCGAACCGACAACCCCATTTTAGCGGAAAGCTTTTGACGGAACTGTATTACGCATAGGACACGAGTTTCGCTTCTACGATCTTTCGCTATTCCTTTTGCGCTTTGGCGCACATTAACGTTTCGTTTCAAACTCAAAAAAAAAAAGAAGCCTAGCGAGAGGCTCCTTTTGCGGCAATAACGATATATCGATTGGGTTCGTCCCCTTCGCTAAACGTCACCACATCATGACGTTTTTGCAAAAAGGCGTGAATCACTTTGCGTTCAGCAGCTGACATGGGCTCCAAACGAACGTTCTGTTTGGTGGAAATGGCCTTCTTCGCTACCCGGTCAGCCAGCTGCTCCAGTGTTTCCTTGCGGCGCAGCCGGTAATTTTCAGCATCCAACGTGATACGAACATGTTTGTCCGCATGACGGTTAGCTACGACATTTACAAGATACTGCAGTGAGTCAAGAGTTTGTCCCCTGCGGCCAATAATAATTCCGAGATTGGTCCCCTGGATGTCAAACAGCATGCCTTCTTCGTTGGGACGGGACTCCACCCGAGCATCTACCTTCATTTTGGTCAGTACATCCTGAAGAAAGTTACGTCCCTCTACAACCGGGTCAAAGTGAAATTCCACTTCTACTTTGGCATCCTTGGCGCCGATCAGTCCAAACAACCCTCGGCTTGGCTCCTCGAGCACCCGAACGCTTGCCTTTTCACGAGGCACACCCAATTCTAGCAAAGCTTTCTGCACAGCATCTTCTATCGTTTTAGCCGTAGCAACCGCCTTTTTCACTTGGAGGCTCCCCCCTTAGGAGTTGGCTTTGGATTTTTATCGCCTTTATCACGGTACAGGAAATACGTTTGAACGATGGTGAACAGGTTACCGTACACCCAGTACAGGGAAAGTGCAGACGGCAACGTAACACCAATAGCCAGGATCATCAGAGGCATGATCACAATCATCATTTGCATTTGTGGATTGCTCTGAACTGTTTGTCCCATCATCTTGGATTGCAGATACGTCGTAACGGCTGCAAGAACAGGAAGGATGTAGAACGGGTCCTTGGCACCCAGCTCCATCCAAAGGAACGTTTGGGTATTAATTTCGTGTGTTCGAATGATCGCATGATAGAACGCGATCAGAATCGGCATTTGCACCAGAAGTGGTAAACAACCGGCCAGCGGATTGACGCCTTCCCGTTGGAAAATAGCCATGGTTTCCATCTGAGCTTTTTGCGGATCGTTTTTGTACTTCTCACGGATTTTTTGCATTTCCGGTTGAAGTTCCTGCATTTTCTTGGAGCTTTTAAGCTGCTTGATCATTAACGGCAACACGATGAGTCGGATGATAATCGTAGCGACCAAAATCCCCAAACCGTAATTGTTGCCAAGTATCAAGGCACTCTCTTTGATCAACCAGGACAAGGGGTATACAAAATACTTGTCCCAGATCCCGGTTGCATCTGGCCCGATTGGCTCAGCTGTCGCCGGGTTACACCCAGACAAAACCAAAACAAGCAAGGCCAGCATCAACATGCTGAGGGTACGTCTACTCAAGGGATGATCCTCCTTTTCCCCGCTTCAATAGAGATGTAATGTAATTATTCGCGTTTTTCCGGAACCAGATCGATCCCGCCGGGGTGAAACGGATGGCATTTCAAAATTCGGCGTAATGCCAGCCATCCCCCTTTCAACGCGCCAAAACGTCGTACTGCTTCGATCGCATAATAGGAACAGGTGGGGGCAAATCGGCATGTAGGCGGTTTCAGCGGAGAAATGAACTTCTGGTATCCCCGAATCAGCCAGACCATCATTTTGGACACTGCCTTCACCCTCTTTTTCCATTATGTACGGGTGCTTGTTTGATCACTTTGGCTCGCTTCATTACATGCAAAAGTGACTGCTCAATTGTCTCAAGCGACATCTGCTCCACTCCTGGTCGGGCGATGATTACCAGATCCAGCCCCTGCGGAATGGATGCTTCCAATCGAGCCACCGCCTCGCGAATGAACCGCTTGACCCTGTTGCGGATAACGGCGTTGCCGATTTTTTTGCTTACAGAAATTCCGACGCGAAAGGCAGCTTGTCCCTCCTGCTTGGCAGAATACAAGACAAATTGCTTATTGGCAGCGGAAGTTCCTCGTTGAAACACTGCCTGAAAGTGCTCATTCTTTTTGAGCCGATGCGAACGATGCAAGGTAAACAACCCCTAACATCACAATTATAGTAGAAAAAACAAACAGCATCTACCAGTATATCCTTGTTTCGCCCACTTTTTTCCCTGATAGATAATCGATTGTCAGAAAAACCTAGAAAAAGACAATAAGAAAACCTCTATCCGAGGCGTATCCAAAACGGTCAACCACGATTTAGAGGTTGTTAATTCCGGCAGTTTCTGGCCGAACACCAAGCTTCTATAGAAGGTCTTTTTGTTCTCCTTATACTTTCATCCCTAATAGCGATAGCGAAATTAGGGATGAAAGTATTAGAAAACTTGGCTACGCCAAGCTTTTGGCGGAGCCTTAGTTGCACTTATACTATCTTCCGCTAATCTTT
>NZ_JAFLPN010000074.1:0-7427 GCF_029870785.1 Brevibacillus sp. AY1 | reverse complement strand
AGTTGCACTTATACTATCTTCCGCTAATCTTTTTAGCGCTTTAGCGCACTTAAACTTTCCGATAGTATAAAAAAGGGGCGTTGAAATCACGCCCCTTAAACTTACCTTGTATACAATTAAAAATCCAAATCGCGCACTGTCGTAGAGTATTTCTCGATAAACTCTCTGCGCGGCTCTACCTCGTCACCCATGAGCGTCTCAAATACCATATCCGCTTCCATCGCATCTTCCAGGTTCACTTGAAGCATAGAACGATGTTCAGGGTCCATCGTGGTTTCCCACAATTGGTCCGCGTTCATTTCACCCAATCCTTTATAACGTTGGATGCCGGGCTTCGGTGTTGTTTTCAGCGTGGCAAGGATCTCGTCACGTTGCTGATCGGTGTAGGCGTAATGCAGTTGTTTGCCCTGCTTGATACTGTACAGAGGGGGCTGGGCAATATAAATATAGCCTGCTTCGATCAATTGACGCATGTAGCGATAGAAGAACGTCAAGAGCAATGTACGAATGTGGGAACCGTCTACGTCCGCATCCGTCATGATGACGACCTTATGGTAGCGCGCTTTCGTAATATCAAAATCTTCGCCAATCCCTGTACCAAGCGCAGTGATGATCGTCCGAATCTCGTTGTTGGACAAAATTTTATCCAAGCGCGATTTTTCTACGTTCAACACTTTTCCGCGAAGAGGCAGGATCGCCTGGAAATGACGGTCGCGCCCCGACTTTGCTGAACCCCCCGCAGAGTCTCCCTCTACGATAAACAATTCAGATTCGGAAGCGTCCTTGGAAGAGCAGTCTGCCAGTTTTCCCGGCAACGCGCTTACTTCCAGTGCGCTTTTTCGTCTGGTCATCTCCCGTGCCTTACGCGCCGCTTCACGTGCTCTCGAAGCCATGAGCGCTTTTTCCACGACCTTTTTGGCAACGCCCGGGTTTTCCTCCATAAAGGTGTTAAAGCGATCGCCAAATACGGATTCCGTGATGCTGCGTGCTTCAGAGTTCCCCAGTTTGGTCTTGGTCTGGCCCTCGAACTGCGGCTCCTGGATCTTGACGGAGATAATCGCCGTAATTCCTTCGCGCACATCATCCCCGGAAAGGTTCGGATCCTTTTCTTTCAGGAAATTGAATTTGCGGCTGTAGTCATTGATGACACGAGTCAGGGCTGTCTTGAATCCTGTCTCATGCGTTCCGCCCTCATGTGTATTGATGTTATTGGCAAAAGAGTAAATATTGCTGACATAACTGTCGTTGTATTGAATGGCTACCTCGACCAGTATGCCATCTTTTTCTCCCTCGCAATAAATCACGTCTTCATGGAGAGCTTCCCGGTTTTTATTCAAATACTCAACGAATTGGATAATACCGCCCTCGTAATGGAACGACTCTTCCCGCTCCTGGTTTGGACGTGTATCCTTGAGCGTAATCCGCAATCCCTTGTTGAGGAAAGCAAGCTCACGAATCCGTTTTTGCAAAATCTCGTATTCAAACTCCGTGGTTTCGGTAAAAATAGTCGGGTCAGGCTTAAACGTGACGGTTGTTCCCGTCATCTCAGTTTCACCTACTATGGCGAGATCCGCCTCAGGCGCACCCGTATTAAAACGCATGAAGTACACGTTTCCGTTTTGCTTGACTTCAACTTCCATCCACTCGGACAATGCGTTCACAACTGAGCTACCTACACCGTGAAGACCACCAGACACCTTGTATCCACCGCCGCCAAATTTACCACCGGCATGCAGTACAGTCAAAACGGTTTCTACTGTGGACTTCCCGGTCTTTTCATGAATCCCGGTAGGAATTCCGCGACCGTTGTCCGTTACAGCTACGGAGTTGTCTGGTCGGATGACAACCAAAATATCATCGCAATAACCGGCCAAAGCCTCGTCAATTGCATTGTCCACGATCTCCCAAACCAGGTGATGCAATCCACGGCTGCTAGTCGACCCGATGTACATCCCCGGGCGCTTGCGAACCGCTTCCAAGCCTTCCAGCACCTGAATCTGACTGGCATCATAGTTCGTATCTTTCGTCGTCACTTGATCCACTACTTAAGTCAACTCCTCCACTTCAGCTTGTACGATGGGAACCTGATCCAAGCTGTCCACGAACTGAGCGCGTCGCTTCAGCGTCAGAGAAGAAATAGGTGAACAGTAAATGGCATCCTGGGTGATTACATAGGACTTTGTATCTTCTACACTATGATCTACGACTGTTTTTCGCTTTTCATGCAAAAAACTCTTGTTTAGCTTCGAGGATTTGACAGTCTGGTGATCCAATATGGAAATAACATCCTTGGTGCTCACCACAGTATCTCCACCAATGTGTATAAACATCCCTGTATCCCTACCTTTCCCCTGAGATATTCCCTTCCTTCACGTAAAAACGAGAGGCTTGCTGGAGAACCTGATGTTTTAAGCCTTCCACACCAGTCGTACTTACAAACGTCTGCACCCGATCCTGAATCGTCTCGAGCAGTAAGGTTTGTCTATGTTCATCCAGCTCTGATAAGACATCATCCAACAGAAGGACAGGATATTCGCCTACCTCTTCCTTAATCAGTTCGATCTCGGCTAATTTGATGGACAAAGCAGTCGTTCGCTGCTGTCCTTGCGATCCGTAAGTTTGCACATCCATGCCATTCACTTTCAATGAAAAATCATCACGGTGTGGTCCGATCATCGTGCTTCCGCGCATGATTTCCCGGTCACGTACTTCTTCATAGGCAGCCAAGAGCAAATCTACAGCCTGGTCTGCTTCCAGTTCTTCTGTGACGGGCGTCGTGTTTTCATAATGCAAAGAGAGCGTTTCCCTACCGTCGGTAATGCCGGTGTGGATATCCTTCGCCCACGTCTCCAGCTTCCGAATGAACTCAAAACGCTTCCTTAACAATTTTACCGCTAAATCAGCCAATTGGGTATTCCAAATTGCCAGCATTTCCAGCGAGTGGCTTTTTTTCATCGCCAGATCCTTTAGCAACTGGTTTCGCTGAGCCAGTACCTTGTTGTAATTGCTCAAATAGTACAGATACGTAGGCGACACCTGGCCGATTTCCATATCGATGAATCGTCTGCGCTGAGCAGGTGATCCTTTGACGATGGACAGATCTTCTGGGGCAAACATGACCACATTCAAGGCACCCACGTACTCGCTCAGCTTTTGCTGTTCCATTCCGTTGATTTTGGCCCTCTTTCCCTTTGCTGTCAACTGCAGCTCCAAACGAACAGAACCGTAGCGACGAAGAACATCGCTACGGATGGCGGCAAAATCGGCATCCCACGCAATCAGTTCTTTATCCCTGGGCGTGCGATGAGATTTGGCAAGAGCGAGGACATAGATGGATTCCAGTACATTCGTCTTGCCTTGTGCATTATTTCCAATAAACAGTTGAATCGGGCTGTCAAAAGAAAGCGACAGCGATTTGTAGTTTCGATAGTTGGTTAGCGACAGGTTCTTGAGAAACAAGCTTCACGCTCTCCTCTCAGTGGCTTACCACTTGATAGCGGCCAAAGCCCTCGATCGCCACCTCATCACCTGGATACAGCTTGCGACCTCGTCTATTATCCAGCTCGCCATTGACCTTGATCGGAACCTCTGCGAGAAAAGCTTTCGCCATGCCGCCTGTGTCAATGATTTCAGCCAGCTTTAAAAATTGCCCTAGGGCGATGTATTCGGTCTTGATGGAAACCTCACGCATGGCTTGGCTCCTTTCTTTGATAAAACCTCTGTCGAGGACACTTTTGTCAACCCTAACCGTTTGAAAAAACTAGTACGTACGCACCGGCAGGATCAGATGCAGCATCCAGTCATGATCCGTAGGTCGAATGACGAACGGGCTCATCGGACCTGTAAAGCTAGCCTTGATTTCACTGCTGTCGATTGCGCGCAGAGCATCAATCATGTACTTCGCGTTAAAGGAAATTTTCAACTCTTCCCCGTCCATAGCTTTTGGTTGCAGAATATCGGTCACCTTTCCAATCTCTGGAGCATTGGAGGTGATTTCTACATTGCCATCTGGCAGCGTAACCAGCTTCACCACATTGGATTTTCCTTCACGGCTGAGCAGGGAAGCACGCTCAATGGATTGCAAAAATTCTTTTGTGCTGACCGTGATCTCCGTTTTGCTGCCTTGTGGAATGATGCGAGTGGTATCTGGATACGTACCCTCCAGCAAACGGGAGTAAAACAGGATATGCCTTGATTTTACCAGAATTTGGTTTTCAGCAACAACAATATCAGCAGGATTTTGATCGTCATCCAAAATTTTTGTCAGCTCGTTGCAGCTTTTTCCCGGAACCACGACGTTGTGGAAAGAAAGCTCTTCAGGACATTCTACCATAGCTGTGCGACTTGCCAAACGGTGACTGTCTGTCGCGACAAAACGAAGCTGTCCGCGCTCCAGCGACCACATCAATCCGGTCAGGATCGGACGCATTTCCGAAATGGAAACACCAAAGACGGTTTGGCGAATCATGGATTTTAGCAAATCTCCGGGAACACTGAATACTTTGTCCTCTTCCAGTTGGGGCAGCTGTGGGAATTCGTTGGCGTCCATTCCATTGATCGTAAATTCTGCTTTTCCGGAACGAATAGTGGTCACCAAACGATCATCCACTTCAATTTGAATTTCGTTGCTAGGCAGTTTACGTACAATTTCGCTAAAAATACGTGCAGTCAAAACGATGCTTCCAGCTCGATGAACCGTAACTCCCCATTCATCGGCTTCTTCCAATGGAATCTGAACCTCAATGGATACATCGGAATCACTTGCTGTCAGCGTCAAGCCTTCGTCATCTGCTTTTATCTTGATCCCAGTCAAAATCGGAATCGTAGTTCTGTTGGAAACGGCTTTGCTAACATGTGATACGGCGTTTGACAGCTTTTCTCGTTGAACGGTGATATTCATCAACGTGGGCCTCCCTCTATCACTGCAATTATTTTTTCATGACTGATGTATAACAGCAGCGCCTTTATCATATCTTATTAGGATATATCTTTTTAACAGAAGTAGTAATAGGGCCTGTGGATTTGTGGATATGTGGAACAATAGCGTAAAAGATAGCCTATACACATGTGGGTAAGTTGTGTATAGGCTTTTTGCGTTATTCACAGGTTAATGGTTTGCTTTTAACTTTTCAATAAGTGACTGGATCGTTGTCTGCATATGAGGATCGTTCGCCAGGGCACGAGAGATTTTCTCATGTGCATGGATGACAGTTGTATGGTCACGACCGCCAAATTCGTCGCCGATTTTCGGAAGAGACGCGTCTGTCAGTTCTCTGGAGAGGTACATCGCGATCTGACGAGGAAAAGCGACGGTTTTGGTTCGTTTTTTCGCTTTAAAGTCCTCGAGCTTGAGGCTATATGCTTCACCTACGACCCGTTGGATGTCAATGATGGTAATCACCTTGGGTCTGGAGGAAGGAATGATATCTTTTAAAGCTTCTGCAGCCAATTGCGTATCAATATCGCGATTGATCAGGGATGAATACGCTACAACGCGAATGAGTGCACCTTCCAGCTCGCGGATGTTGCTGTCGATTTGGTTGGCGATATACGCCATCACTTCATTGGGAATGTCCAGATTTTCAGCCTTGGCCTTTTTGCGCAAAATCGCGATCCGGGTTTCCAGATCTGGCGGCTGAATATCGGTAATCAAGCCCCATTCAAAGCGGGAGCGCAAGCGATCCTCCAATGTAGGGATCTCCTTGGGAGGCCGGTCAGAGGAGATGATGATCTGCTTGCTTTCTTCATGCAAGGCATTGAACGTATGGAAGAACTCCTCCTGGGTCGATTCCTTTCCTGCGAGGAACTGGATATCGTCAATCAGCAAGACATCGACACTCCGGTATTTGTTGCGGAACTCGACTGCCTTGTTGTCCCGGATGGAGTTGATGAATTCATTTGTAAATTTTTCAGACGACAAATAAACCACTTTTGCCGATGGATTGTGTTGAATCACATAATGACCGATGGCGTGCATCAAGTGGGTTTTACCTAAACCCACACCCCCGTATATAAAGAGGGGATTGTACGCTTTTGCGGGCGCTTCTGCGACAGCCAGTGACGCAGCATGGGCAAAGCGGTTTCCAGATCCAATGACAAAGGTGTCAAAGGTGTACTTGGGATTTAAGATGCTCGGTGGTTGATCATCCGCTACCGTAGCCGGAGGTTGCGCCTTGACCCGCGGGACAGGCTGTTCGTCGGCAAATGCAGAGTCCGGATTTTGCAGGACTACGAATTTTACCTTCATATTGACTCCGGTCACTTCATATAGTGTATCGGTGATCAGCTGAGAGTACCTGGTTTCGAGCCAATCCCTGGCAAAGTCATTCGGCGCTACGACGATCAGCGCGTCTTCTTCCAAAGTGTTTGCTTTGGTTGCTTTCAGCCAGGTATCAAAACTGGGTTTGCTTAGCGATTTCTCTATCTTGGCCAAAACCTTACGCCATAGCTCGCTAATCGCTGCATCCAACCAGAATCCCTCCTTTTTGAGACATACTCATAATAGATAAGTAAAATAAAAAAACCTCTACCGAGGTCTGCTCGAAGATGAGCGACCGCGCACTAGCGGAAGGTCTGCCAAAGCGCAGTCGGATGCATACGCTTGAGGTACCTTGTTATGCAATCCAAAAACTGAAGCAAGGCTGCTTCCATTTACGGAAGCACGTAAACTTTTTTCGTTCAATCAGGCAAATAACAAGAGTATAAGAGCAAGTTTGTTAACATGGCTGCTCGTGGTCTCTGTGGATAAAAAAAGTCGAAAAAAAGGGATTCCACTCGGAGAAAAGAAAAAAATAGACAATTATCCGCATCATTGTGAGTATTCTGATTCACAGATGAAGAAATCTGTCCACAAGCTTATCCACAGGCTGTGGAAAACCCGTTCGTCCACAAGGAGTTATTCACGCTCCAAAACAAAAATATAATAACAGATAAAAGGCATGTCATCAATGGTTTTTTCATACTTATCCACAAACACAACCACTGGTGTCGTCTACATATTCACATGTCCATATTTTGTGTACAAGCTGTAGATATTCTTGTCGAAATTTGAATTTGTGGATAAAATGATATCCACAGGTCTGGGAAATAGTAAAATGGGGATATTTGCTTTGGAAGACAAACCCATGTTTGACTTGACTTTTTAGGCATATCTTTTTATAATTCGAAGGAATGTCTGCGAGGACGGAGGTGTATACTGCAATGAAACCATCTTTCAATCCAAACAACCGCAAGCGCAAAAAGGACCACGGGTTCCGCACGCGCATGAGTACAAAAAACGGCCGTAAGATTTTGGCGGCTCGTCGTCGTAAAGGTAGAAAAGTTCTTTCCGCGTAGGCCACATTTCAAGTGGCCTTTTTTGTACTATCGGAAAGTTTAAGTGCGCTAAAGCGCTAAAAAGATTAGCGGAAGATAGTATAAGTGCAACT
>NZ_JAFLPN010000073.1:0-7866 GCF_029870785.1 Brevibacillus sp. AY1 | reverse complement strand
GGTTGAAGAAGAGAAGAATCATATGAAAATGCGAGAATAAGGGAGAAAGACTCAAATTTTGAGGGGTTAAACCGGTATTCGAAGGAGTGCATGTGAACTGTTACCATTGATCATCTAACCCGTATTTAATTCTATAGGGAGTGATTCGCATGGTACTGGTGCTCATATTACTTACAGTTTGGGCTCTCATTGTTTCTTCTAAGTCTCTCTACGCCAGATGGCTCTACGTTTTGGCTACCATAGTTGTATTAATTCTTTTAGGTTATTATGGGCTCCAAGACGTTCAAAACCATCGTATTGGGCACTGAGTTACAAGCTTGTTAATCTCCAGCATTTCCGCTAATCAATTTGCCAATCCAGCCCCCGACACTCTCCGGGTTATCCAGTACATACAGTGCAACATAACCGTGTAGAATCCAGCTGCCAACGATCAGTGTTAAAACAATGGCGAAGACGATCAAGAATATCCGAAGCATCAATTTCATTCGTTTGTCGTGTTCTTCGAAAAAATTACTCCTCTAATTGACCCACCCTTTCCACAATTACCGATTTGTTAAATCAGCAGACGAACACCCATTTTGGAGGATTTCCATATCTGTCATATTCACCCTAAGGAAGAAAATCATATCCTATCTGGAAAGTCGGACACTCTGGCTGACCTGTTCAGACACATATGCTTGAAACTGCTTAGCGAAATGGAGTTGAGAAGTTGACACGTTCAGCGAAAAGAACCTTCAACAGCTCTATCAAAATTGATGTCCTGATCCCAGCTATTGAGAAAGACCTTGGCACTCTTCCCTATGTCATTGACAGTATCCGTAAGCAAGTGAAGCATCCGATCGGTAAGATCATGGTTGTATCGCCAACAAGCAAGCGAATCCAGGCCCTTTGCCGTCGTAAAAACTGCACCTTCATCAATGAAAGACGCGTGCTCCCGATTACAAAAAAAGACATTCACTACCAAACCAAACGCACCAATCGCTCAGGCTGGCTGCTCCAACAATTGTTGAAGCTGGCTGGAGGAAATTTGACCAAGCGAAGGTATTATCTTGTAATTGACGCCGACACGATTCTCATCCGCCCTCATGTCTTTCTCGTCAACGGAAAAACCGTTTTTTACTGCCGTAACTGGAGTCGTCCCGAGTATTTTCGAACCTATAAGAAATTACTGGGGACCAAGCCAACTGCCTCGCGCTCTTTCGTTGCCCACTATATGCTGTTTGATAAATCAAAGCTCTCCCATCTAAAGCGTAAAATTGAGGCCAGGCATAAGCATAGGTGGTATTGGGCGATTATCAAGAAAACCAACAAACAGAGTTATGCCGGGTTCTCTGAGTTCGAAACTTACGGTAATTTCGTGAAAGCTCACTATCCCGGTCATCTGGTTGTAAGAGGTACCCTTAACAAAAGCTCATCTTCGAAACCATCGTCACTCACTCGTAAACGAATGATCAAACTTGCTCAGAATTACAGGTCCATCTCCTTTCATAAACGCAGGTGGTATATCCGGAAGGTGGGAGTGAGAAAATGAAGATGCGAACTGGGTGAATCATTATGCGATTCGAAATGCTTCAAAGGGCATGTCCCTTTTGTGAAAGCCTGCAGTCCATTTCGAGTCAAGCATATGGAACCTAATCACAATGAGCAGTTTGTTAAATTGCTTGTACGATATCAAATATGGTCATCGGATCAGCGGCCTGCTTCGCCTTTTGGTACCTGTCAAATTCCTCGAACGGTTCATTCCTGAGCGCTTTGCCATTTACCCAGTCCTGGAAAGGCTTCATATGGGCTGACTGCGGTTTGCCGCGTCCGTCCACATCGATCTTGCCTGTAAGGTCCCGGAACATCAGCGTACACGTTGCAATCGTATTGCTGCAGCAAGGCGAATCGATCCAGGTCCTCTTTTGGGAGGGCCTTTTTCTTATTAAAAAAACCGCCCGAAGGCGGCTGACGAATAACTTTCTACACTATCAATATACACCGGAAAAAGTGCTGCAACCCATATCCTCCCCGCAATATCATCAAAAAAAATCTTCATAACAACCAGTATCTTTTGAATGCAAAATAATAAAAACCCCTTGTCGTCCAAGGGGTTTCAGCGTTTGTATTATGGTGATCCGGACTGGGTTCGAACCAGCGACCCCCACCCTGTCAATTTGATCTGACGAAATATTCTTGGTTAATCACACCGAATAAACCGCATTATACAGCGGTTCTTCACGAATCAAATTAACTCGAATTAACCTGATTTACTTTAGTGCGTTGTCAAATTGGTTGTCAATGTTGTCAGAGTTTCAATAACGAGGTTGTTCCTTTATCCAATGTTCCAAGAAAGATTTAGATTCTTTTGCTGGAAAATACCATTTGCTCCCGACTTTGTATTTGGGAAAGCGTGGGTCATGAAAAAATTGGCTCTGGATCGTGTTCCAGCACATCCTTGTCCTTCTTAACAATTCTTTCCTATCCCAGAAGATTAAATCATTCTCCACCTCGTTGACTAATGCTTGAATCCTTTCTCGGCAAAGCTCCTTAATTTTCTCACCATCTACCTCAATTTTAATAAAACCCGACTCTTGCGAAGTACCCATCCCCTCCTCCCCCTAATTACCTAACTCCGTTTCCGACTTTACACTTTGCTCTCCTAAACGATATGTGAATCCAGTTGTTATTTCAGCCAAAAACAGTTTGCAACGGTCTGGCAAATCTGTTTGAAATGGGTCAATCTCTACTTTTTTTCCATTGATCATCATGTAATGGGCAACTACCTTAATAGGCTTTCGTATGTTCCTTTTTTTGGGTTTCAAATTGTACCTCCTAAATGCTCCAAAAATCTTCCAGCTTTACAGTTGGATCTACTTTCCTCAAAGATCGCAAAATTTTCATTGCTGTGTTCATAGTTGGTAAATAATTATCGTCAGAAGCCATGTATGAAACCGTATTATTGTTTACACCAGATTCCCTACTTAACCATTGTTGTGTTATACCTCTCTGATCAAGCCACTTCCCCAATTTTGATCTTTTCTTTCCTAATCCGAACATGTCATCACCTCATCCACATATTGGACAAGGATTCCGAAAATTAAACTTGTCTTCGAAGAAAAATTCGAATATTGGACAATCCGTACCGCATCAGGTAATAACACAGCGCCACTCCACGCAGCGCTGCACAACGCAACGGGAGGTTTTGGGATGGCAACGGAACGGAAGCCGGTTTGCTTTAACGTCAATGATCCACTGGTACGGGAGATGTGGGAGCTTGTCAAAACGCTAAATTTTAGCGGTTGGGTGAAGCAGCAGCTACGTCCATTGGTGCAGTCGAAGAATAGCCACCAAAAAAAAAAGGGTGTAGGCGTTCCTGTACCGATCAGAAGGGCGATGTCTTCAGATGGCCAACAAGCGTAGATACTACCGCGTTGATCGAGGACTTCCCTTCGTTGAAATGGACGATGACGACCAGAATGACGGCACTGGCGGAGAGATGACAGAGAGCAACGTCAGGACTGGATTCTGGGCGGTGCTGGCAGTCCTCACCTTTGGCATGGCACTGTCCGTCGCGCAAACTGTATACACACCATCGGATGTTGGCGGCAGCTATCGCGTGGTTTCAGTGAGTCATGGACGCCTGCATACGGAAGATACAGCGACAGGAGAACGAGTTAGCTTTCCAGACGGCGATCTCGTCAAGGCAGCTCTCAGCGGAAAGATCAAGCGCGGGGACGTGATCCGGCGGTGATGGAGTTATGCAGCGCATCATATCCTCCACCGATACTTAGGGATCTCTCAGTGTGCAATGTGCTGAATGATGTTTTCGTATCAAGGGAATTTTCGGACGATATTGAGTTGAAAACGGAAGGGGAAAGGTATATGGACATCGGAGAGTCATTTGTGGAACTGCCACGCGTGACATCGACCCATTCACGAGTCATGTACGGAAACTTGATCCAGCTTGCGGATAACCTGGACTTTCGGAATCCGGTGTTTGCGAGACGGGCGAAGCGGAATCGTTCAGTAGGGAGTGCGCAAGCCTTTATAGTGGAGCTGGCATTGGCAGACTGGGCATTTCGGGAACGCCTTAAACGCTACATGATCACAGGAGGGACACAGTTCATCTATACCGCTGACTATATGGATCGATACTAAAACGAAACCCGCCTCAGTTTATTGTAGGGACGGGTTTTCTATCAGTGTATGACCATCTTTCACATCATAAGTAAAATCATTTCGTCTGGATTAAGCGAACTTGGTGAAGTGTAGAGCGTAGAGCGTTGAACGGCTTGCCTAGATTTAGATTTCCCCACTATATTTTTTATCTTCTTGCCGAACTAAACAAATAAATTAACAATCCTGCAATTACTCCATGTATGCAAATAAGAAAATAAAGTGCTAAATTTTTCACATCTATCCACCCAACGTGTGTAGCACCACCTTTATTGACATCAATATACACTATACAAATTGCTAATAAATTTGATACCACCATAAGTGTCAATGCACTTTGCTTTAGGAATTCTCCTTTCCTATTTTTAAAGATTCCTATTAACGTAAATACAATCAGAATTACGATCCATAACAATGTCAACACTATCCCTCCATACATCTTCGTTTTATGAGTGGAAAAACACAAGCGGCAGCGCTTGTGTTTTTCCACTCTACCATTATTTATCTTACACGATACGTTAAGGAAATTTCGCGATCATATTCCTTAACAGAATCTCTTGTATCCATAGGATTATCGATAGTGTAACTGAATTGAACATTGAAGTCTTTACTTCCAGATGTATCATATGTACCAACTCTAAAAACGTGATCAAATGTGTGACCCGGTTCTTCTAGAATGTTATTATTTTCCTTCCATATTACAGCAGCATTCTTAGTATACTTTCCTCCTGAATTATCAAAAGCTTTCATGGTCATCGCCTCATAGTCTTGAGATTTCTCCCAAGTGCTTCCCACTCCTAAGGATGCACCAAGTACGCCTAATGACCAACCGATTGAGAGTTCTGGCTTACCAAAAAACCCTGGTATAGTGTAATGTCCATCCCATTCCACTGTTTGAATCACCTCGTCAGATTCTACCCACCCCTGTACAGTTGTATCTCCGAAGTTACCTATTTGAGTACTTGTTTCGTCATCAACAATATATACATCCCCGTACATATCTTCATATGATGTTTCTTCTTCAGTAACATAAAACTTTACAACAAACTCTCCACTACTGCTAATTGAAGTAGGACCTTCAATCGTCCGTCTTGTATTAAATTTTTCAGTCCAGCGGTCACCAGCTACAGTGTAATTGAACTTATGGACAGTCGTAATTCCGTCGCTTTGAAGGGCCATGGTGGAAAAGTCACTTTCTTCTGAAATATATGCAGAAGGTTCATCTTTTTCTTCGTAAACTTCAAATTCAGGTTCTAATATTTTGGAGTACCAGTATTGATCACGATGGTCAGCTTTTTCCAATTTTTCCTCAACTTTAAATAATTTGCTATCAATAAAATATGGATTCTCTACTTCAATTACCGTAAAATCTCTTGTCCCTTTCTTCATAAGATACAGTTTTAATAGGACATCTTTATTCTTTTTGACTTTTTCCTTTTTCTTTTTGTCAATAGTAATAGAGCGGCTATTATCACTATCAATTGAGAAGTGAATTACGTCAAAATTATCATGTTTATCCTCTAATTTCCCGACTAGTGTACCGCTAGATTTGTTACCTTTTGTTAAATCTCCGGAAAGGGCAAATGGGATTTCCTCATCCCCATAGGAAAGTGCACCTTCTATGGTAATATCCGAACGTTTGACTTCCATCTTCTCGATGTTTACGATAGTTTCGTCATAACCGTCTTCACTTAGATCTTCTCCCTTCGGGTCAAGATCAATATACGTTTTGCCTTCCAGGGTTGTTGAACTTGATATCAATAATTGATTAGAAGATGCGGCTTGTACACTTGGCATTATCGTGGCAAATGTAACCATTAATGCTAAACTACTCGATAGAACTTTCTTTGTTACCATTTTGTAACCATTCCCTTCCAGTAATTTGATATAATAGCATTTTTTCATATTATTGGTAATTTGTAAATGCTTATTTAGTTATGTATTTATCATAAAGTGGTGTGCTACTCCAATTGGCAGATAACTTGGACTTTCGGAATCCGGTGTTTGCGGGTCGGACAAAGAGGAATCGGTCGGTTGAGAGCGCTCAGGCTTTTATCGTGGAGCTGGCGCTAAAGATAAGTGATAATGCAGCTAATTATGAAACCCTTCCCGTTTTTTCTTGGGATATTAATATGCGCCTCGCGAAAACGCCTGAAATCATCTATTCTTCGCTTCACACAAATAATAGATGTACAGATGTCAAATTGGAATTTCAAAAGGTTGATTCTTTGTCCTTTTTTACCTTTATCTAACTCCAACTTCGATATAAATTTATGGAATTTTCGTGCTTCATCAGCGTCAAAGTAGTACTTTTCATCATCATATTTAGCCTTTAATTCCTCGATCCAGGCCTCAATATCGCCACTTGTTTCAATTGCTATTTGTTGTTTAGCGTAATCATTCATCTAATCACCTTTACTTTTGGATCATGTCCTCCATTTCTTCATCAGAATCATCATCTTTGTTCAGAATCAATTCCTTTAACTTTGCCCGTTCTTTTGGAGTTAAAGCAAACTCTTTAATAAAGGAGAGCATGTTTTTCATCGCATTATTAGCAATAGATATCTCAGGTATCTGCTGCCTATAACCTGTCTCAGTCGTGAAACATAAATCTCCATTCTTCTTGATGGCCTTTTCTGCTTCAATCCAATGTTGATAACTAGCACATAGAGCAGCTAATGCTATTTCATCCCCAGCTTTCCACTTGCTTTCTTTTATCAATGACTTTGAAATTTCTTCAAACTTCCTCTTTGCTTCAGATTTCAAAAAAGTTGGTGCTTTAATTTCAGTTTCCATAATCCCCCTCCCCTCTTAAATTTACGAGTCATAAACCACCCCACCCTGAAAAATCCTACTCAAGTGCAAACAAGACTGGGCATGCGGTCAATAGACTTTTCATTTCCAACTTTACCAATGCCCCCTACCCTATTTATTAAAACTAAAGTCATAATGTGCTTCTAATACAATAGATGCTTGTCGTATATTCCATAACCATTTATCAATTAACTTAAGGTCTGGATGACTTTTACTTAATTCCAACCTACATCAGCTTTCGTAAATCGCTGTTCATCCAAACAATCTTGGCATAGATAATTGTCCCTGATTAATGCTTGCTGCCTAACAACCAACCACTCAGCCGAGTTGTAAAATTTCTTACTTCTTTGATCTCGTTGATATGTATCATAATACCTATTCCTATCTCGCTTATCCTTCTGTTCCTGATCCTTATGACGCTCACAATATTGTTGATCACTATCAACCAAACTTGAACAACCTGACTTATTACATATCTTCTTTATTGCCATCATATTTCACCAATAGTTTATTCAGTTTGTTGTGTGCTTCCTCAATATCTTTATACCTGAAATAAGCATGACTAAAGTCTACTTGGTTATAAAAATCATCATACTCTTTGTACTTATGAAGTTGGCATGGCTTCAAATCGTTTAAAACCATATCCCCTTTTTGGCAAGTACGATATTCTGTTTCATTGAATGTCACATCTTTTTGCTCGTTTACAGTCTCAACTCGCTTCTTATATTGAGAATAGTAAGCACAAATTGAACAATCATATTTAATCTCAGATTTATTCCTAAGTAAACTCGTTAACCATTTCATAATATTTCCTCCTAAGAAATCGGGTAGGAGGCTACCCATTATTTGAGTAGCCGACCTCCCACACCACCGTACGTACCGTTCGGTATACGG
>NZ_JAFLPN010000072.1:0-8994 GCF_029870785.1 Brevibacillus sp. AY1 | reverse complement strand
TTTGGGGAGGTACTCCTTTTTCTATGCTCAAAAAACCTTGAGCCCGTAGGGCTCTAATTTATGAAATTGATTCACATTATTGTTTAAGGACAAAGATTTTTAGGTGTGTACACCGTGATCTCGCGTTTTCGTTTTGCCATGATGTCACCTCCAAGAACATAAAAATAGGGCTCCCGAAGGCAGCCCCAAATGGAGTCATGTTGATAGTTCTGGATGTCGGTTCTGTAGACAGTAGAAGAGCTCCTAGTAGCAGTATGGCCAGAAATGTGAGTCTAATACTTTATTTTCTCAGTCTACAACTTTATTTTCCTAGTCTAATACTTTATTTTCTTTTGACAAAAATCTATGCTGTAGGATCTCCCCCTACTCCACCGTCACACTCTTCGCCAAATTCCGTGGTTTATCCACGTCCAGGCCGCGTGCAACAGAAGCGTAGTAAGCGAGCAATTGCAATGGAATGACGGTCAGAATCGGTGTCAGCATGGGCAAGGTGGACGGCATGTAAATCACTTCATCCACAGCTTTTGCCAAGTCTTTGTCGCCTTCCGTAGCGAAGCCCAGGATATGGCCGCCACGAGCTTTGACTTCGACGATGTTGCTCACCATTTTTTCAAAGATGTCCGGTTGGGTAGCCAGTGCAACGACCGGTACGTTATCTTCAATTAGCGCAAGGGTGCCGTGCTTCAGTTCTCCGGCAGGGTAAGCCTCGGAGTGAATGTAAGAGATCTCTTTCAGCTTCAGCGAGCCCTCCAGCGATACCGCGTAGTCGAGGCTGCGTCCGATGAAGAAGACACTGCTTACTTCTCTGATGCTCTCTGCGAATTCACGAACACGAGCTGCCTCGGATTCTTCCAGTATGGAAGCAATTTTGCCCGGGATGGCTTGTAAATGCTCGACGACATTAGCAACCTCGTCCGCTGGCAATGTACCTTTTACCTCTGCAAGATACAGAGCAAACAGATACAGGGTGACCACTTGGGACGTATACGCCTTGGTAGACGCTACGGCTACCTCAGGACCTGCCCACGTGAAAAGAACTTCATCTGCTTCACGAGCCACAGAGCTACCGACGACGTTGGTGATGGCCATGACCTTCACATTGCTCTTCTTCGCTTCCCGAAGCGCTGCGAGAGTATCTGCAGTCTCTCCAGATTGGCTGATGACGACCATCAAGGTTTTATCGGTGTAGATCGGATCGCGATAACGGAACTCCGATGCTACGGCCACTTCGACAGGTACACGCGTCCATTTTTCGATGACGTCTTTACCGACTAGACCCGCGTGCATGGAAGTACCGCATGCTACGATGTAGATCCGATCATAGGTCGCCAGCTCGGCAGCGCTCATTTTCAACTCAGGCAACACAATGCGTTTTTGCGCTTGGTCGATGCGAGGTCCCATGGTATCGCGAACAGCTTGCGGCTGCTCGTGGATTTCCTTGAGCATGAACGAATCATATCCGCCTTTTTCCGCTTGTACCAGATCCCATTCGACATGGAAAACATCCCGCTCCACTTTCTTTCCTGTCTCCACGTCCAAAAGCTCCACGCCATCGCGCGTCAATACGGCCATTTCGCCTTCATTCAAAATGTACACATCGCGTGTATGCTCCAGGATTGCCGGAATATCCGACCCGATAAAGCTTTCTCCGTCACCAATCCCTACTACGAGAGGACTCGCCAGGCGAATCGCCACCAGCTTATCTGGCTCATGCTTGGTCATGATCCCGAGCGCATAGGCACCGCGCATCCGCTGCACAGCTTTACGTGCTGTAGAGACGATATCTCCGTCGTACATGTCAGCCAGCAGATGGGCAATGACTTCTGTATCAGTCTCGGAAGTAAATGTGTAGCCTTTTGCCAACAGCTCTTCCTTGATCGGCATGAAGTTTTCGATAATCCCGTTATGCACAACGGCAAAATCGCCCTTTTCGTCCAGGTGAGGGTGGGAATTCTCGTCAGACGGCTTTCCGTGTGTCGCCCAACGTGTGTGCCCGATCCCTACAAAGCCTCCCAATGGATGTGACTCCAAACGATCCTCCAGGACAGCGAGACGGCCCTGTGCTTTATCCATTTGCAGACCCTGCTCGTTCAATACCGCAATCCCTGCGGAGTCATAACCGCGATACTCCAGCTTGCGCAGTCCCCCGATAATAACCTCTTGCGCTGATTTATCTCCAATATATCCAACGATTCCGCACATAAGTAAGTGATCCCCTTCCATATTGACGGGGACACAACCCAATGCCAATGGTACGGGGGTGTGCCCCCGCCATTCCAGTGTATTTTTAAATGGTGCTCCATTCTATTCAGACAATGACCAAAACGTATCAGGCGCAGGATTTTGTCCATCCGATCACTCAGATGTTTTGTCCCTGCGCTCCGCGGCAGTGATACGGCTGCCGGGAGGTACCCGCCGAATTCCTCGATAAACCTCCACCTCGTCCACTGTGCTCCATGTCGGGCAGTCACAGTGCTGGCGCTTTACAACAGTTATTCGTTTTAGCACACGCTACCTTCTTCTGTCCTCGCCTCCTTTACCCGATTGCATATGATGATCATACACATACACTTTACCACAATGCCTGCGAAACAACAATCCAAATATTCCCATTATTATTTATAGATAAGGGAGTGGCTGTTCACCACCCCCTTGCTTTTATATTCACACGAGCTCTTGTTTGACAACGTCCACGATCCGATTGACCAAGCCTTCCAGCTGACTCTCATCAGGTCCTTCTGCCATCACGCGAACGATCGGCTCGGTTCCAGACGGCCTTACCAACACGCGGCCATTGCCTGCCAGCTCTTCCTCGACCTCGCGAATCGCTTGTTCGATCGCTGTATTGCCAGCGAGCTTGGACTTATCCTCTACGCGTACGTTGATCAAGAGCTGTGGATACTTGACCATCACTTGCTTCAGATCGGATAAAGATTGGCCGGATTCCTTGATGATATTGAGCAGCTGCAGTCCAGTCAACAAACCGTCTCCTGTGGTATTGTAGTCCAAAAAGACGATGTGGCCCGATTGCTCGCCTCCAAGGTTGTATCCGCCACGAATCATTTCCTCGACGACGTAACGGTCTCCTACAGCCGTTTTTGTCGTGTTGATGGCGCATTCCTCCATGCCCTTGAAAAAGCCCATGTTCGCCATCACAGTGGTGACCACCGTATTGTTGTTTAGCTTCCCTTTTGCTTTCATCGCACGGGCACAAATAGCCATGATGTAGTCCCCATCCACGATCTCGCCGTTTTCATCGACAGCGATGCAGCGGTCAGCGTCCCCGTCAAAGGAAAGACCCAGATCCGCCTTGTGCTTCACCACTTCCTCCTGCAAGCGCTCCGGATGTGTGGAACCACAATTTTCGTTGATGTTTACGCCATTCGGATTTGCCCCGATGGTGATGACTTCTGCCTCTACGTCTGCAAACAGACGAGCTGCCAGGGAAGAGACTGCTCCATTGGCGCAATCCAGTACAACCTTCAAGCCGTCAAAGCGCTCAGAAACCGTACTTTTCAGGTGAGACAAGTATTTTTGTCCACCCTCCAGGAACTCCAGTACCGTTCCGATCTGTTCACCAGTCGGACGAGGCAAAGTGTCCTCTGTAGCATCCAGGTATTGTTCGATTTCTGCTTCCATGACATCCGACAGTTTAAAGCCATTGCTGCCGAAGAACTTGATTCCGTTATCCGGAAACGGATTGTGTGAGGCGGAAATCATAACCCCCGCATCCGCACCCAACGCGCGTGTGAGATACGCAACTCCAGAAGTGGAGATGACTCCCAGTCTGACTACTTCCGCTCCGACCGACAGCAGGCCAGCCAACAGAGCACTTTCCAACATCTGTCCGGAAATGCGCGTGTCGCGCCCGATCACCACTTTTGGTTTCCCTTCCAGTTTGTGCCTTGTCAGAGCATACCCGCCTACACGACCGATTTTAAATGCCAGTTCTGGTGTCAACTGCGTATTAGCCACGCCGCGCACACCGTCAGTTCCGAAATACTTCCCCATGTCTGTCCCTCATTTCCTTCCTTGTGCACACAACAGCTTATGTTTACCTTTGCTTGTTCGTGATTTCCACTGTGACCTGCTTCGGCGCATTCGAAGCTTGTTTGATGTAATCGGACTGGTTAAAGATGTAGTTCAGCGCCACCTCATACACACCAGCCGGCATATTGCTTACATCTGCCACGATTTGCAAATCTTCCTGCCTGAATTGATCCAGCACCTCAGCTGCACCAATAATATCAAAGTCTACTGTAGAAATTTCTTCACCGTCAGTGGAAAGCACCTTTGCTTGCATGCTCTCCGATAAACCGCTGATCCGGATCGGGATCTTCTCCAAACGTTTTGTCGTGGATGGAACCACTTTCAACGACACCTTCAAATACTCCGGTTCCACCTTCACAATATTCTCCATGAGCGGCAGCTTTAACTCCAAAACTCGATCTGAGGTAAGGTTGCTCAGGTCAATGCTTGGCCCTGTGTAGGTGCTTGATTTCAGTGCATCCACCACTTCTTTCGGGCCATATACGGTCACTTCGTCCACACTGCTATCCACACTAGCCAAACTATAGCCATTCGGCATTTCGTTCGTCAAGTTTATTTTCAGTGGCACTTTTACGAACGGACTCGTGACTGGAATGTTCACTTCTACGGTTAGTGGAACGACATCTGCTCCTTGAATGACATTGCCTGACTTGTCCACTACTTTCAATGGGACTGTCGTCTTAATCGGCGATGTAGCCCCCTCCAGATCCACGGATGCCTTGACGGCCGCCACGGTATCTACCTGGCTTTCCGGCACGCGTACGAGGGCTCGAAACGGCTTGACGATCGGTTCTCCTGCGGAATATCCGGGTGCCACCTGTCCGAGCATTTCGACGTTCACTTCACGCTCCACCGTCTTCTTTTCTTCCAGCGTGATTTCCACCATATTGGGGATGATCCCGACCTTCACTTCATCTGGAAAGCCTTTGTACTGAACCGGTACTTTATGCGTCCCTTTGCCCAAACCCGTTGCATCTACATATACTTCCCATGAATCGGACGGAAAAAAATTGTGCCGATAAAACGGGTTGTTGCTTTGCAGGGCCACTTGCACCGTTCGCTGCTGCTTTACGACCTGGAATTGATCCGTGTCGTATTTGACATGCAAATTTACACCGTCAATAAAAACAGGCTGATTTCCGTCAATGCTGGATGTGGGCTCTGACTCCAAGTTCACGACCATCCACATCATGACGGCCAAAAGTAGGGCGACTGCCCGAGCAAACCAATGACTATTTAACCATTTATCCATGTTTTCGCCTCCATTGCCAACGACTACTCATGGATTTCCCTTTGGACAGCGGCTGGAGCTTCTCTGTCAGCATCTCTGCCAGTTGGGCCTCCGTCAAGTTGCGATTCATGTCTCCGTTTGCCGCAAAGGACACCTGTCCAGTCTCCTCTGATACGATAATCGAGATCCCGTCTGACACCTCACTCAAACCGATTGCGGCACGGTGGCGAGTCCCCAGTTCTTTCGAGATGGAGTTGTTCTCAGACAGAGGTAAATAACAGGCTGCAGCCAAAATAACGTCCTTGCGCATGATCACTGCCCCGTCATGCAGGGGTGTATTCGGGATGAAAATATTAATTAATAATTCCGAGCTGACACGTCCATTGATTCCGATTCCAGTTTCAACGTAATCATTAAGACCTGTTTCCCGTTCGATGACAATGAGCGCACCAATTCGCCTCTTCGCCATGTAAGTGACAGATTTGCACACTTCCTGCACCAAACGACTGACGCTATCCTCATCCTGTGTTCCACTTGAACGTGAAAACAGCTTGCCGCGGCCCAGCTGTTCCAGCGCGCGACGCAGCTCCGGCTGAAAGATGATCACCACAGCCAACACCCCGAACGTGAATGCTTGCGACATCAGCCAGTGCAGCGTCGTCAGCTGGAAGTATTTGCTGAGCAGCCAGGTGATGATAATCAGCATGACCCCTTTGAGCAATTGTACCGCTCGCGTCCCTCGGATGAGCATAATCAGTTTATATATCACGTATGTAACGAGTAATATATCCGTTCCATACCGTAGCAAATCCCCGTAATCCATCGATATCATAGCGAAGCCCCCATATCCCGCTCCATCTCAATGCAGGCAGTCTGTCACCTGTGGAAAAAGCACGGCTGCGCATGCCGTGCTGGTGATTCCGTACTCTCTATTTTCTCCTATCGCATGACGGGAAGCAAGTCATTTCCAATATTTTTCACCTCATACCAAATCCAATCCACAATGGCTTCGATGGATTCAGTGTTTCCCACTACCTGGGCTGTCGATGCCACGAATACTTTCCCTTCGATCGCCACGACATTGCCCCGTACCTCTCCTTGCACTTCTACGTTGCCATTGCGAACCACCAAGTCCCCATCAATGCTGGTTCCGGCTGGCACCACCACAACATTGCGTTCACGATCTATTTTTAGTTTATCCATATTTGACGACGAAACCTGCAAAATATCATTTCGGTCAAACCAATTCGCACTTAAACTGCCTGCCATCAAGATGAAAAAGACAGCCGCAGCGGTAAGAAACGGATGGTTCCGCAGCCAGGAGGAAAACAGGCTCTTCTTGGTCGGAGCTGGCAATTGCGCGAGAACGCGTGCCGTAAAGTCAGAAGACACATGGATATGCGAAGCGCTTTGAACAAAAGCGATGACACGTTGCAATTCATGCATATGCTGACGGCAGGTTGAACATGTCTTCATATGAGTTTGCAAAGACTGATTCGTTAGCTCGTCAGTATCACCATCTAAACATTCGTGAATGAGGACAACCATTTCGCGGCATTCCATCTTATTTACTCCTTTCTCACATCAATCGCAACTTACTGCGCAGAGCTTCCCGTCCACGATGAATCCGTGTTTTAATCGTCGTGATCGGCAGCTTTACAATGTCACTGATTTCCTGCAAAGACAAATCCTCAATGTAGCGCAATATCATGATCGAGCGATATTTGGGCTGCAAATGGGATAATGCGTCCTGCACAGTCTCTTGCAACTCCTGCGTTATGACCTTGTCTTCAGGTGTTCGTTCGCTAGAAGACAAGCGGGAGTACCAGTCAAGCCCCTGACCAGGGTCTACTTCTTCATCCAACGAAAAGTCAGGTCGTTTTTTACGTCCGCGATCAATACACAGATTGGTCGCAATCCGGTAGATCCACGTTGAAAATTTATAGCTTTCATCATACGTATGCAAATTCGCATACACGCGCAAAAAAGTCTCCTGCGCAATATCCTCGGCATCCTGGCGATTACCCACCATGCGATACGCGAGCTGAAATATCTTGTCTTTATATATCTCAATCAACTCAGCAAACGCCTCACGGTCCCCCCGCTTTGCGCGCTGGGTCAACCGCTTTTCTACAAAATCCATGCGATCCTCCCCGCAATACCGTACTCCTTAATACGGACGATACAGCATATGGTTTCGTATTTTTTTGCATGTTTGTACGGGTTATTTAGTGGGAAATACAGGTATAAGGGGGGCTTCTTCCCCCATATAGTAATGGTGATGACCCATACACAATCTGATGCAGATAAGGAGAGTGGGACAGATGACGAATAAAGATGTTCTCCTCCAGATCGAGCAGTTGCGCAAGGAACTGAACGACCGTTATAGGGAACAATCATCCATTACCCCAGAACTAGTTGAGTTAAGTGTTCAATTGGACCATTTACTAAACAAGCTCCAACTCCGCCCTTAGAATGTACTGCTTTCTTCCCGCAATGTAAAGGTTCGAAAATGTAAAAAATTGTACATGATTAAGGCTGCATAATAAGGAGTAACAAGAAAGAGAGGGTGTATCCCTCTCTTTTTTCGTATGTCTATCTTATTATAACAATTTATCGCCAAACGCTGAACTCATCAATGCTACTGCAACGCGTGCTGTCATATTTTGTTGGTCGAGAATGGGATTGACTTCTACGAATTCTGCCGAGCATAAAATGTTTGCTTCAGCCAGCATTTCCATGGCCAAATGCCCTTCACGGTAAGAAATACCACCTATTACTGGAGTCCCCACACCCGGAGCATCATGCGGATCGAGTCCATCCAGGTCGAGACTGAGATGCACACCTTTTGTATGCTTCGACACATGCGAAATGGCTTCATCCATTACCCGTGCCATCCCCAGCTTGTCAATCTCGTGCATGGTAAACACTTTGATGCCAAGACGCTTGATCAGCTCACGCTCACCCTCGTCCAATGATCTAGCGCCTATAATGACAACATTCTCCGGTTTTATTTTCGGAGAGAAACCAGCAATTCCAACGAGCCGTTCATGCCCGTATCCCAGGCTTGCAGCTAGAGGCATACCATGAATGTTTCCTGATGGAGACGTTTCACCTGTATTCAAGTCTCCGTGGGCATCAAACCAAATCACACCCAGGTCATTCACATTTTTCGCTACTCCTCCGATAGTTCCAAGCGCAATACTGTGGTCCCCGCCCAAAACCAGAGGAAAACGTCCCTCCTGCATGATATCGCTTACAACATTGGCCAGTTTCGTATTGGCTTCCACAACTTCATCCAGATACTTGTGATTTTCTGTTTCTGTATACCGATGGGGACGATTAACATGAATATCCCCTTTATCTTCTATATGCATGCCCATCATTTCCAAGCGAGCCACTACGCCCGCATAACGAATGGCACTTGGCCCCATATCCACTCCGCGACGATCAGCCCCTAAATCCATTGGGACACCCACTATGCTAATGTTCTTGTTCATGAATATGACCCCTTCCCTTGGCAGCTGCGAAACTTTCTGTTCCCTGTTATTGTAGCCGCTTTGAAGGAATTGACTCAACTCGACAACTATTTGCATAAAAAAACAGGCAACCCATTGGTTACCTGCTTTACGCAATCAGATGGAGCGGGTGATGGGAATCGAACCCACGCGACCAGCTTGGAAGGCTGGGGTTCTACCATTGAACTACACCCG
>NZ_JAFLPN010000071.1:0-9052 GCF_029870785.1 Brevibacillus sp. AY1 | reverse complement strand
TTGGTTGTGAAGCTGAAGATGTCATTCAGAATACTTCGACAAATCACATACACATTTTTTATGCAACGCTAGTGATAAAATATATGTAGTCAGTATTATGAATGCGCATTTTTAAGAAATAATCACAATTTAAAAACCCTAATACATTAGAACTTATAGTCCTCTCCTCAACTATTGTCTGTTCAAGATCTTTTACAGAAGGTAATAAAAACGATGACCGTTCCTGAACAATATCGAATGGTGCATTCAATATCATGTTTTGAAAAGTAATGATAACATCCTTATTCACTTCGTTGTCCTGTAATTTTGTGAATGCAAAAATTAAATCGGATACTTTCATCTGAGATATTGGAAAAAGGCTTTGTATCGGGTCCTCATCGAAAATAACGGTTGAATTTGAGTCATCATTAGTAAAAATTGCTCGTTGATGAGTTGTTAGTAACAACTCATTTTTTGAAGTCTTTACTTTTTCTAAATCCTCAAGAAATATAGATACATCTTCATTATCATTGGCAATCTGTCTGAGATATTTATTAACTGTTCTATAAGCCCCGATATTATATAGGTGTTCAATTTTTTCAGAGAATGGTTTTTCAAGCAAAGGCAATTCCGGCACCTTTATATGCTTTATTCTTTTTGAAGTTAGCCGTTGAGAAACTTCCTCTTTCAACTTATGTGTAGGAAAAGCAACACTAAAATGATTTTCTGCTGCAAAATTGACAATCGCTTCCGTTTTACCAATTCCAGTAGGGGCTTTTATAACATATACACCATTCTCTGTACTTTTTAACAAATCCCCCAATACATTTTCTAATTTCTTATATACCTCATCAACATCTTGAAATTGGGGCTCCTCTATAACCTGCACACTACCACGTGGTAACTTCCCTTGCTCAATCATATTTGTGGCATGAATACATTCATTAGCAAAAGGACAGTATGTATTGCACCTTGTTGGTGCATAATTCATTTTCTTAATCTGGTTCATCATTAATGACCATTCATCTTGTTTTTCAAGATATTCTTTTCTAGAATTAATAATCTCTACTATCTTGGATTTTCCACCTTCAACGTTTAACAAATTGGTCATTAAACCAAACATTTCATTATGATATAACCAATAATCTCCTAAAATTCCTTCCCGATAAAGTTTGCACCTTTTTTGCAAATTATCAAAAGGAAAGTTCCGTACCTGTTTTACTTCTTGTTCTTCAAATGATTTAGTTTCATAGGAAAAGTATTCATGATCCTGTTTGGAATCCTTAGAGAATACTAAGTAGTAGTTAAGATGACTATTTTCTGCACGCGTACTATAGTAATTAATAGTGTTGGTGCGGTTTTTAGTCTTCGAGATAAACAAATTACTCCAATCACTTGGTAGTTCTATTTCTTCAAACTTCTTATAGTGAGGATATCCTTTATAAAAAGCCAAACCAGAGGCTTTACAGAAGTTCTTCATCTCTCTCGTTGAATTTGAACCAGATTTTATCTTCCGTACTACTCCATCCAATATTTCTGGAACACTAACGACTCCCTTATTTAGAAATTCAATTTTCTTACCCCCGAATAGTACCCTTGCTGCGTCATTAGCATTTTTATCAGAAGTCGGAAATAAAGTCGTTAATGCAGTTTGAATTACATTTCGAATCCGTAAATCATGAATTTCTTCGTCCAAAACAAATACCATTCGAAATTTATGGTTTTTATCCGTATGACTAAAAGTGGAATAAATGAAGGTAGGTTCAACTCTCCATTTAGCACTAAGTCCAATTGCCTCCTCAATCCGTAGCCCGGAATCAATGTCTAATGCGAATATCTGTTGACTTTTCCAATTTTGGTTTAATCTTTTCGCATTAACAAATGTAGCAGGTGTAAATGACTTTGCATCAGGTAAAGTTACACTGTCCATTAACTCTTTAATAGTAACAGTAGAGTTCTGTCCTGCTATTCTTTCTGATATCCTTACAACCTCTTTCTTATCAGGTTTTTGATTAAAACCCTCATGATCCAAACAAATAGAAACTTTTTCTTCTAAAAAACTTTTCTTATTAACCATCGTATCCCTCCTCTCAAAAAGGAGGAGCATGGTATTTTAATTTGTAGTCTAATAAAGTTCTATGATTTTTCTGCTAATCAACTCCTCGTGTTCAATTAATTCTTCAATGGTTACAGCTACATAATATTTGACCTAAAATTTCTTTTCAAATTTTTAGCGTGAGTATTTTATGATATAAGTTTACTTTTTAGAGGATTTTGCTCTCCTAAATTGAATCATGATGATGAAAAAGTCATAATAACTCTACTAAAGAAAGGGATGGTACATGTCGTGGAAAAATGTCGTAGAACTATTATTCTACGCAATTATTGGCTTTATTTAGATTGAATTTAAGCCTTAAAGTGACCATTAACTCAAGAAAATTTTGTCGTGGAATTATTTAAACCTAAAAAGAGGTGATTCTATGTTAGACACATACAAAGAAGAAGGATTAAGAGGTAAATCTAAACAAACTATAAAAACCTACATGTTTTGTTTATCAAAATTTAATAATTGGCTTAATGGAGCGGGAGCAGATTTAGAAGAGTTTTCCCGTTCCGATGTTCAGCAGTATATTGACTACCTTGTTAGTAAGAGATACTCAGCCACAACGATCAATAAGTATTGGAGTTCAATTAAACACTTTAGCCGTTGGGCGAAAAAAGATGATGCTATAGAGGATATTTCCGTAATTACACCTCCGAATATGATGAATCAAGCACCTAAAGCACTTTCAAGGAATGACGTTAATAAACTTATAAGGGAAATCGATAGAACTGGTAATGTCAGAAACATGGCAATTATACAAACTTTAGTTAATACTGGAATCAGATTAAATGAATTAGTTAATTTAGATCGCAATGATTTTGTCATGAGCGAAAGAAAAGGAAGCATAAAAGTGCGATTTGGAAAAGGCAATAAGGAGAGACAACTTCCATTATCTGCAGAAACAAGAAGGGCAATTTCAAAGTATTTAGAAACAAGACATGATTCATTAGAGGCAATGTTTCTTTCCAACCGAAATAAAAGAATATCGGAGCGAACAGTTCAGCATATTGTTGAACAACATGGAATCAACGTACATTCATTACGTCACACTTTTATTACAAAACTTGTACGAAATGGTGAGGATTTCAGTTTAGTACAATCATTGTCTGGTCATGCAAATGCGGATATGGTAATGAGATACTCTGCCCCTAACGAAGAAGATATGGAAGAAGCTGTGTCAAAATTATGGTTATCAGATTAAAAAGAGGTGGATTTTGTTCCACCTCTCTTAATTGTCAACTTTATTATTCAGTGTAGATATTTTTTATTAATAGGCTTTAATTCCCCTTTATAACTCCCGGGGAAACTATGAGGATATTTCACAATGTATTGTGCTATATATATAATATTATGAATAAATATAATTATCATATTACTTAAGTAAAAAACAATGGCAATTAACACTTCAGACCATTCTTTTAACTAACTTATTATGTTTTTAATTCAAGTCATTTGACAAATTATTATATAACATTTCTAATTTTTTTAAATTGCCACTAATGGCATTTTTCATAAGAAATTTTCTTGCTCCCTTATAACTGCTACAAACTGCTGCATCCACCATAACAAATTCATCACCAAATATTTGTGCTACACAAGCACCGTATTTACCATTATTTTCAAATTTAACAATTGCAAAACGAATAACAATGCCACAAAAATCAACATCTTCTTGCCATAAAAACTCATTATTCATGTAGATTCCCCCTTTCCACATGACATTTAAACATATAAATGCTATTTCCTTTTCAATTATCAAAACTCTTAAAAAATATCTGCTGATTTTTAAAACTTTTTGCAAGTAGTCATAGTAAAAAGTAAGCAAGGGATTATCCCTAGCTTACTCTTTCAAATGCCAGTTTGTTAGATATATTAATTATACTCTCTACAAGTCCTTCATCGAATACATAATCTCGTAAAATGACTGATAGATATTTTATTGTTTGACCAATAGTAGTAAAAACCCTTAAATGAAGTACTTCTTGTTGTTCTACTCCCATATCTTTTTCAATCATTACAAAATATAGTGGTAGAGATGAACTTCTTCCCATCCATCCGTAACCAACCTCTTTAGAAATGACTATATTGTAATCACTAAAAAAAGAGTAAACCAACTTGTCTTCTAGTAGTACCCGATCCTTTTAAATCCCCATAAAAATCTCCCTTTCTTGAGTAAATTATATACACTGTTAACTTATATATACCAAGCCTAAACCCTCGTTTTTTGATAAGATTCAAACTTTTCCTCTAATTAATTTTTGAATAGAATCGTAAGTTTCTTTTATTATCTTCTTCTCGACAAAGTATTCTGGAACTACGGACAATAGAAATCTAGCAAGATGGCTTGTATTTTCAAATATTTTTAATATAACATCCCTTTGCTCTCCTATTAGATTTTCCTCACTAATAATTACCACATAATTACTACATTTACTTATGAGACTCTTTACTCTTACAATCGAGACATAATATTGGTCACTTTTCGCCAAAACCATACTATCATCAGTATAGACAATTCTTGCTTCTGTTCTTTTTTTCAATTCCTTTCCCTCTTTCGTAAAAGAATTTTTATCATGATGATATATTACATATAGGAATGGATAATCCTTTAAAAAAACATTATGTGTTGTCTATGCAAAAAGATGCCTTCTAATTAATGTTTTTTGGAAATCGAAATGAACAAGTTTAAAAAGAGAAAACTGAAATTAATATATTTCGGATTTCTTATTAAGTAACTGATCTATTAGTACAAAACTATAAATATACTTTGAAGTTCTTTTAACTTTTTCGTTCTTCAGCAATCGGGCGATTTTCTATAATGACAATTTGTAATATAATCATTTTCATCTCCTACAAGTAAATTTCCAAATAAAAAAACACATGGCGGTGCCAGATTGACTGACCCCTCCATGTGTTACGTTCATTATTTAAATATATTTATTATAACAGGCACTATTTTTCTATGTAAACCGACATTTTTAACCAGTTGTGATGTAGAACAACTTAAACTATCCTTTACTTAGATAGCAAAAATGTGATACATAGTCTCCGCATCTGTATTAAACGCATCTAAGACTCTTTCGCTTCTTTTTTATGCCAAAATCAATTAAACACAACTCGTAGAAAAAAGTTAGAAGCTTCCTTAATATCTCTAAGATGATATTTTGCTACAGCAGAGCAAAATTTCTACTCTAGAATTGAGCCATATTGCGGACTAATGAAAAACATGAAAGCTGAAAAATAGTTCCTCATAGTTATTGCTAAAGCACTGTTAGCCCTCTAAACTTGAGAATCTTGCTAAATCCTTTCTATTTCCTATTGTTACTAGTATATCTTCATTTTGAAGCAGCTCATCAGGTGATGGCGAGACAATAATATCTTCATTTCTTAAAACAGCAATGACACTAACATTAAATTTAGCACGGACATCCAGTTCCCTAAGATTTTTGCCAACCATTTTAGAAGGAACTATGATTTCCTCGATATTGTAGGTTTTTGAGAGTTCTATATAGTTCAGCATATTTGGTGAAAGAAGTTGATTCGCTACTCGTTCCCCCATATCTCTTTCAGGGTAAATTATCCAATGAGCACCTATTGCATCTAACACCTGCCCGTGTCGTTTACTAAGTGCCTTCGCAATAATTTTTCGAATGCCTAAATTTTTTAATAGCATTACAGTTAATATACTCGATTGAATATCGTCTCCAATCGCTACAATTACACAATCAAAGTTATTTATCCCTAGCGAAGTAAGTGCCTTTTCTTCAGTAGAATCAGCAACCACTGCATGGGTTACGTAACGTTCCGCATCTTCTACGCTTTCTTCATTTATATCAATTCCTAATACTTCTTGCCCAGCTTCATGTAATCTTCGTGCAATGCTAGTTCCAAATCTTCCTAAACCAATAACAGCATATTGTTTTATCGCCATTTTATATCCCTTCCCTTTATTAATTAACCAATCATTATATTTCCTTTTGGATGATGGAAAGCTTCTTTTTTACGTCGTTTCGAAATAGCAAATCCAAGTGTTAATGGACCTAATCTTCCTACGAACATGGTCAAAATAATAAGAATCCGTCCAATTGGAGATAGCTCTGGTGTTAACCCCATTGAAAGTCCGACAGTACCAAATGCTGAAGTTGCTTCAAACAGGTACATAATAAAATCATGACCTTGTTCAGTAATACTCAGGATAAAGGTGACAATGATCACAATCATAATGCCACACATTGCAACAGTCAGTGCCTTTAGTATACTCGCTAAGACAATACGTCGTTTAAATAAAACCACATCTTCTTTTCCTTTCAGTTGGGATAAGGCAGTTGCCATTAGAACAGCAAAAGTAGTTACCTTAATACCTCCAGCAGTCGATCCTGAACCTCCACCGATAAACATTAGGAAAATCGTTAGAAATAATGTTGCATGAGACAAATCTGCAATTGGTAATGTATTAGATCCAGCCGTTCTTGGCGTTACACTATGGAACAAGGCACCAAGAGCTTTTCCTGTTGAAGACAACGGTCCTAATGTTTTATCATTTCCATACTCAAATAGGAAAATTAAAATGGATGCTCCAACTATAAGCATTAGCGTTGTAGTCAATACAACTTTTGTATGCAGTGAAATTGTACGTGTTTCCCGATATTCATAAAGTTCGTGTATGACAACAAAACCTAAGCCACCCAAAATAATTAGAGAGCAAACAGTTAATACTACGAACGGATCATCAACGTAATCAGTAAGACTTCTAAATTCCCCCATCAAATCAAAGCCTGCATTATTAAAATTTGAAATTGAATGGAAGAAACCAAAATAAATCGCTTTACCCATCGGCATATCAAATGAAAATCTAATAGATAAAATAATCCCACCGATACTTTCCGCTATAACAGTAAAAATTAATATTCTTTTTACTAATTTCACGATATCAGCAGTCGAAGTAGCATTAAAAGCTTCTTTTAGTACAATCCTTTCTTTTAAAGAGATTTTTTTACCTAATAAAGTGAATAAAAAGGTTGCGAACGTCATAAATCCTAAACCACCAATTTGGATAAGTGATAAAATCACTAATTCACCAAACATCGAAAATGTATCACCCGTATCTACAACCACTAGACCTGTAACGCATGTAGCAGAAGTAGCGGTGAATAATGCATCTAAGAATGGAAGTCCTTTACCATCCTCTGTTGCTACGGGTAGAGTTAATAAAAAAGCTCCTATTAGGATTAAACTGGCGAAGCCAATTACAAGTACTTTCGATGGATTAAGACCCTCTTTAAAATTTTTCATAACTCTCTCCTTAGAATTGAGTAAAAAGTATATTTATCTATATACATGTCCAATGATTAAACTAAATATGTTTTTCCCTCGATTCTTCTTCTTATTCTAAAATGAAATTATGAACTTGTTTTTTCAATGTAAAAAGACCGATTTAAACAAGCATTTATTTTGTTTTTAACAACAAAAACAATACTCGAATAAGGCGGTCTCTATTATGACCTCCCTCGCTTTAGCCGACGAAGTTAGCTGACGGGTTAGGATGGCGAAAGAGTATATCATCCTTTCTACAATTGCAGAATTAACCCCAAAAAATTGGGTCCTCCGTTCTCAAAAAAATGAGATTAGGCATTATGTTTTTCTCAATACGGAGTTATTTTACTCCTTCATATTACATTTGTAAACTTATAAAAATAAATGATAAATAGTAATCTCTCGTTTTTACATTATAGTAAATATTAACAATAGACATATATTGATAAATTCAAAACAATAATTTGAACTGCACCCCAATTGTTAAATATACAAATCTAACAATTAGAGTGCAGTTCATGTTGGATCAACGCCCTAATTTAATACATAAAGTACTATCAACCAGTGTCTAAAAGCAGAATTAACCATACATTAAGGGCCCAGTTATTCCAGCCAGAATTATTAAATGTGATACTGAAGCAACTATACAGGTTTTATTGATGCTTTATCTTATTTTACTTAAGATGAAATAGAATAAACCAATGAAAAAACAAACATAAACGGCCAAATTAACCAAGTTCAATAATGGAATAACCCTATACCTCTCATTAGACAATCAATCAACATACACCTTTCCCCTCAAAATATTTTCATGTAGACAACTATGATTCATTCATACTAAAGATTAACTTCACAGTAGTTCTTTTTATCTTCATTAGACTTGTCTATTAACTTTTTATACATATATTCAATTAACTCCCTTCTTCTAATAATTCCGATAAATATCTCAGAATCGTCAATAATCGGAATAAAGTTCTGATCAATTGCTAGATTATATATTTTTTCGATATCGGTACGAATACTGATGGGTTTAACATCTCTTTGTAGCGGTACCTCTTTGAGGGGAATATCCTCGGTTTTGCTAAAATCTAATCCAGAAGTATGTTTTAATTTCCAAAGTAAGTCACCTTCATTTAGCGTACCTACATACTCTCCTACTTTTGTTAGAATCGGTATGGCTGAGTAACGGTGAAATTCCATTTTTTCTAATGCTTGCCTCATCGTAAAATAATCATACACGAATGCCACTTCATGTTTCGGTATGATAAAAAAAGCTACGTTCATCTTTCTCATCCCTTTTAATTAACTAACTAATCTATATTATTTTTACCATCGGTAGTAGGTTTTTGATCAGCTACAACAAGAACATCTAAACGGCGGACTAACCGAAGTAATTTTTCTACAATTGAGCCCTTCAATGTTTCTTTAATTCTAGTTCGCGCAGATTGACCAACAATGACTTGCGTTGCATTTTTCTTATTTAACTGCTCAACCAAAACAGAAACGACCTTTCTTTTATTTGTTGTTTCAACCATTTCAAAAGTACCACCAAGTCTTTCTGTTAAAGAAATCACTTTTTTGAGTATGTGAATGCTAATCTAATAATTGACCACCTAGTGGTACATCGCTCATAAAAAAGTTGACCACCTGAGCACC
>NZ_JAFLPN010000070.1:0-9069 GCF_029870785.1 Brevibacillus sp. AY1 | reverse complement strand
TGATAGGTTCGGTGTGGAAGCGTGGTAACACGTGGAGCTGACGAATACTAATCGGTCGAGGACTTATCCACATGTCTTAGCAATCATGCAGATCCAGTTTTGAAGGAACAAGGCTTCAGAGCCATGTGCAAGCAACGTTGATGCCGTAAGATAGTTTTCGAATTCAGCGATCCTTCCTTAGTGGAGCTGTGGTGAAGTTGGAGTTCACGCCGGTCTGTCACACCGGAGGTCGCGGGTTCGAGTCCCGTCAGCTCCGCCATTTCTTAGAAATGGCGATTTGTATTTTAATGGCTCGGTAGCTCAGTCGGTAGAGCAGAGGACTGAAAATCCTCGTGTCGGCGGTTCGATTCCGTCCCGAGCCACCATGTACGAGCCATTAGCTCAGTTGGTAGAGCATCTGACTTTTAATCAGAGGGTCGAAGGTTCGAGTCCTTCATGGCTCACCAGTTTTTACAACAGGGTATGCGGATGTAGCTCAATTGGTAGAGCGTCGCCTTGCCAAGGCGAAGGTCGCGGGTTCGAGACCCGTCGTCCGCTCCATAGCAGAATTTCAGGCAAGAGCCTGGATATAGACACCACTTGCTGTAGAGGCAGTGGTGTTTTCATGCTTTTATTGGAAGAACATTTGCAAGACTAGTCAGCTTGTGGCATCGCCGCCCTTCTGGTACGATGGGAGTGCTGCTCCTACGATGTTGGAGGTTCTATGAAACATAACAAAAGTATTGTGAAAAAAACCGTCGTTGACTTTCAGCAAGATGCTACGTTTTTTGTTGAGCGCGGAATGAAATGTTTAAACCGGTACGACTATGAAAAAGCATTGCGGTCTTTTCGGCGAGCGGTAGAGCTGGAACCGAGCAATGCCGAGTGCCACTGCCATCTGGCCAGCGCACTCGCTGAAACCGGAAAATTTGAATTGTCTAATGAAGTTCTGAGTGAAGTCATAGAGAAGTGGGATCCGACCATGTATGAAGTCTATTTCTACATGGCAAACAACTATGCAAACCTGGAAGATTACGAAATGGCCGAAGAGATGGCAATTCGCTACCTGCAGGAGGACAGCAACGGATCATACCGAGAAGATGCAGAGGAATTGCTTGATTATATTTATTTTGAATTAGACATGCCGCCGCGTCACTTTCTTCCGAGTGAAAAGGAAGACATCTACAACAAGCATGAGCGTGCGCGTCGCAGTCTGGAAGAAGGGCGTTTTCTCGAAGCACTGGATACATTAAAAGAAATCGTAGAAGCGGATCCTTCATTTTTGCCGGCCTGGAATAATCTTTCCCTGGCTTACTATTACGCAGGAGACTTCGATCAGGCGCTGGAAACGATCAGTAAAACGCTTGATATAGAGCCGGGTAATCTGCATGCGCTATGCAACTTGGCGGTTCTCCTTTCTCATAATAACCATACCAAAGAGCTGCTCCAAGTGATGGACACGCTAAAGAAGGTCGTTCCCTTCCATCCCGAGAACATCTACAAGCTGGCAACGACGATGGGCGTACTCGGACAGCATGAAGAAGCGTATATAAACTACCATCGCATGCTTAAATCGGGACGTCCCCATGAGGCGTGCACGTATCACTATGCGGCAATCTCAGCCTATTTGAGCGGGCACAAGGATCAGGCGCTGCGTTGGTGGCAGAAAGCCAAGCAGCTTGACCCGGAGGCAGGTATCGCTGATCAATATATCCAAATGGTAAAAAACGAACAGGAAGGGGAAACTATAAAACCGATCCCCTACCAATACAATCCGCCTCAGCGCGAAGTTTCTTGGGAAACGGCCTCTTTCACAGGGGTGGAAGATTTCAAGACCGATCCGATGATTCGTGCTTCACTGCTGTGGGCCTTGCAGCATGGCCGAGATGAAGTGAAGTTTGCGGTGCTTCAGACATTGTCACTCATTGCTGACGATGAGGCAGAGACGGCTGTGCGACAGTTCTACCAGCAGGCGACCGATCCACAGCTGCAAAAGTTAGCTTTGCTGGCCCTGGCAGATATGGGAGCCTCGCTTCCTACAGACTGTCCGGCTGCGGAGGAACGCAAGACAGCGGTTAAAGATCAAGCTGATGAATCAGTCGAAGCGGGAATACAGCGTCTCCTTCACGACGAAGGACATGAACAAGCTGCGAAGTGGTGCTTGGAAGCGTGGAAGAAGTATCTGCAGCAAACGGCAGACGATCCGGGGCAAGTGCGTAAAGCAGTAGCATGGATAGCAGCATTAGAATATGTATACGGAACTGTAAGCGAACAAAAAATATCCCAAGCAGCTTTGGCGAAAAAATACGGAATATCTGCTGCGACCGTATCAAAGTGCGTCAAATTATTGTCGAGGCTTGATTTTAAATAGATTATTATTTTATAATTAATTTAAATTAGAAGCTTCTAGTCACGTCTTGAGAAGGAGGACGAGGGATATGAGTGATCAAAAAATTTATGATGTTATTATTGCCGGAGCCGGCCCTGCCGGAATGACGGCTGCCGTATATACATCTCGTGCAAATATGAGTACGCTGATGCTGGAGCGAGGAATTCCAGGCGGACAGATGGCGAACACAGAAGAAATTGAGAACTATCCTGGCTTCGGTTCTATTTTGGGGCCAGATCTGTCCACCAAAATGTTTGAGCATGCTCAACAGTTTGGGGCTGAATATGCATACGGAGATATCAAGGAAGTTCGCGACGAAGCGCCATACAAACGCGTGCTTGCTGGAGACAAGGAGTACCTGGCAAAATCTGTGATCATCGCGACAGGAGCCGAACACCGTCTCCTCGGAGCGCCAGGTGAGAAAGAGCTTTCCGGCCGCGGTGTATCGTATTGTGCAGTATGTGATGGAGCTTTCTTCCGCGGCAAAGAATTGGTTGTCGTAGGCGGTGGAGACTCTGCGGTAGAAGAAGCCGTGTTCTTGACCCGTTTTGCTTCCAAAGTGACCATTATTCACCGTCGTGATCAATTCCGTGCTCAAAAAATCCTGCAAAAACGCGCAATGGAAAACGAAAAAATCTCCGTGATCTGGGATACCCAGGTAAAAGAAATTCGCGGCGAAGGCAAAGTTCAATCCGTGCTGTTGGAGAACGTCAAGACAAATGAGCAAAGCGAATTGGCTACAGATGGTGTCTTCATCTACGTCGGTATGGACCCGCTGACAGACAGCGTTCGCGGTCTCGGAGTTACCAACGAAGCAGGCTACGTGCTGACCGATGAGAAAATGAACACCAAAGTAAAAGGCGTATTCGCTGCCGGAGACGTTCGCGAAAAAACGCTGCGTCAAGTGGTAACAGCAACGGGAGACGGCTCGATTGCTGCTCAGTCCGCTCAACACTATGTTGAAGAGCTGAATGAAAAGCTGCAAGAACAAAATGTCACAATCTCTTAACTTCGTTGTAACATTACTGAAATATTAGGGGAGTAATATAAAGACAATGAATTAACCCCCTTATCTATATAAATTGATTGGCGTGGCTGAAATTGAGCCACGTCTCTTTTTTTCCCCATTTACATTGTTGGCGTAACCGACTCTCCAGGTTGGAATTTAGGGGAGGGGCTCAAAAGGATGCGAATATGTCGTTTAATATGGTATGCTATTGTCAGAATCGTAGGAGGCGAGTTGCGTGACGGATATGGGAAAAAACAAGGCTATTAACTTGCTCATCATCACCGGGATGTCAGGAGCGGGTAAAACCGTTGCGGTGCAAAGCCTGGAGGATTTGGGGTACTTTTGTGTAGACAACCTGCCGCCAGTCCTGATCCCGAAGTTTGCCGAATTGGTGCAGCAGTCTGGAGGAAGTATTGAGCGAGTCGCATTGGTCATCGATTTGCGTGGGAGAGGGTTTTTTGAAAGCTTGTCCCAAACCATTGATCGACTGAATGAGATGAACGGGCTCTCCTTCCACATCCTGTATCTAGATGCGAATGATCAAACCCTGGTCTCTCGCTATAAGGAAACGCGTCGTCGCCACCCGCTATCATCGAACGGTTCGCCATTGGAAGGCATCCATGCTGAGCGTCGACTGCTGGAAGAGATGAAGGGCTTGGCGCATCAGATTATTGATACGAGTCAGATGAAGCCGGCACAGCTTCGGGAAAAAATCATCAGTCAATACGGTCAGCAGGGCTCGCCATTGACCATTAACTTACAATCGTTCGGTTTCAAATACGGTTCACCGATTGATGCCGACTTAATGTTTGATGTACGCTTTTTGCCCAATCCGCACTATGTTGAGGAGCTGCGACCGAAAACCGGCCGTGACCTGGAAGTGTCGGACTATGTGATGAGTCATCCGGATACAAAGGAATTCGTTGAAAAGCTGACCGATTTTTTGGCCTATACCCTGCCTCACTATCAGCGCGAGGGCAAAAGCCAATTGGTTATCGGAATCGGCTGCACAGGCGGGAAACACCGCTCTGTTGCTATTGTCGAACACCTGGCTAAAACCTTCGGACAAGATTTTACGGTCAGAACCAGCCATCGAGACATGGAGAAGAGCAAGTAAGCATAAGATGGCAGGAAAGAGATAAGAGAGTTAGGTGTAATAGAGAATAATGGGGTGACATATGCCGACGAAGGGAATGGGGAGACCTCAGCGACAGCAGATGCGGCTTGTCGTAATCGGCGGAGGAACGGGGCTGTCGGTCCTGTTGCGTGGTTTGAAGTACGAGTCGGTTCATATCACCGCCATCGTAACAGTTGCTGACGACGGGGGAAGTTCAGGCCGTCTGCGTGCTGAGATGGATATGCCGCCTCCAGGAGATATTCGCAACGTTCTTACTGCACTGGCTGATACAGAGCCATTGATGGAAAAAGTCATGCAATACCGTTTTTCTACCGGCACCGGATTAGCCGGGCATAATTTGGGAAATCTACTACTTGCAGCTATGAACGAGATCACAGGTGATTTTGTTACAGCGGTCAAGGCTTTGAGCGGTGTATTGGCGGTACGCGGGGACGTGTTGCCTGCATCTACCCAGTCCATCCAGTTAATCGCAGAGATGAAGGATGGTACGCTGGTGGCTGGAGAGTCGCAAATTCCGCTGGCGGGTAAAGAAATCAAGCGTGTCTATCTGGAGCCGTCAGACGCTGCTCCGTTGAATGAAGCGCTGCTTGCGATTGCGGATGCCGATGCGATTCTGATCGGTCCGGGCAGTCTGTATACCAGCATCATTCCGAATCTGCTCGTGCGTGGCTTGTTCTCTGCCATTGCTCGTTCGACGGCGCCCAAGATTTATATTTGCAACGTCATGACCCAGCCAGGTGAAACAGATGGCTTTGCGGCTTCGCATCACGTGAATGCCATGTATCAGCACGTGGGTGGACCATTTTTGGATACAATCATTGTCAATTCAGCAAAACTTCCCTTTCACGTATTGGAAAAGTACGCAGAAAAGGGTGCCAAGCCTGTCCGGTATGACCTGAAGCAGCTGCGCCAACTGGGTTTGCATATTGTAGCAAAACCATTGGTTACGTTCGAGGATGGTTACCTGAGGCATGATGCACATGCGGTGAGCAAACAGGTTGTATCACTTGTCAAGCGCAGGCGAAGGGGCTGAAGAAAGAGAAGGAGTGGGTGTCAATGTCATTCGCCGCGCATACCAAAAAGGAACTAACCATGCAGGAGGCCGGCGATTGCTGCAACAAGGCGGAACTGTCCGCATTGATTCGCATGAATGGCAGTCTTCAATTTGGTTCGGGCCGGCTGGTGCTGGATGTAACCACAGAAAATGCAGCGATTGCCAGACGGATCTACACCTTGATCAAAAAACTGTTTAGCATCCACACAGAGCTTTTGGTTCGCAAAAAAATGCGCTTGAAGAAAAACAATGTATACATCGTGCGCATTCCCAACAAAGCGAATGAAATCCTGCAGGACTTGGGCATCATGGACCAGAGCATGTCGTTTGTTCCGGGAATTTCCTCCGATGTAGTCAAAACCTCATGCTGCCGTGCCGCTTACCTGCGGGGAGCCTTTTTGGCAGGAGGATCGGTCAATCACCCGGAATCGTCCAGCTATCATTTGGAGATTTTCACTTCCTATCAGGATTTTTGTGAAGCTCTTACCAAGATGGCCAATCGCTATAAATTGAATGCCAAGTGCATTGAGCGCAAAAAAGGGTATGTGCTCTATATCAAGGAAGGCGAAAAAATCACCGAGTTCTTGAGTCTGATCGGCGCTCACCAGGCACTGCTTTATTTCGAGGATGTGCGTATCGTAAAAGACATGCGCAACTCTGTAAACCGACTGCATAACTGTGAGATTGCGAACATTAACAAGACGGTAAATGCCGCCACTCGTCAAATGGAGAATATCCAGCTGATCGATCAGGAAATGGGGCTGGAGAACTTGCCCAAACGCTTGAGAGAGGTGGCAGAGCTAAGGCTCATTCATCCAGATATCAATCTGAAAGAATTGGGTGAAATGCTCCCGAGCGGAATTGTCAGTAAGTCGGGAGTGAATCATCGACTGCGAAAAATTAACGAAATCGCTGACAAATTACGAGAAAAACAAAATATTTCGATCTAAATACATGGTATACTAAGGGATAATGATTCTTTCGCGTGAGGAGGTCCATCGATGGTTCAGCAGCAGGTTATGGTCAATCTGAAGACCGGTTTGCAGGCACGTCCTGCAGCTTTCTTCGTACAAGAGGCCAACCGTTTTGCATCCGAAGTATTCGTAGAAAAAGACAACAAGAAAGTAAATGCCAAAAGCATCATGGGTATCATGAGCCTCGCTATAAGCTCCGGAACGGAAATTACGATTTTGGCAGAAGGACCAGATGCGCCCCAGGCAGTTGCAAGTCTTGCGAACTTGGTAAGCAAAGAAGAATAGCTAGGAACAAGAAAAACACTTTCCCCGTCGGAAGGTGTTTTTTGCGTATATAGGCATGTTTTTTCACGATCAGGGCATTTCTAATCAATGTAATAGGAAAAAATAATGCTGAGCTGAAGGAGGGATACCATGAGCGAGCGAGATTCTAACTATGAAGGCCGAGACGCATACGATATGGACGTGGATCGGATGATCAACGAAGGACTTGGTGGTGGCATGGTTTCTTATCAGAACGGTCTGGTAGAGGAAACGTCCGTGGATACCATGCAGGGCGAGTCTGGCCTATCTGGCGGATCTGCTGCAAGACAGGCTTTGAATGACGATGACGAGTCGGTAACGTAAAAGAGTATTGATAAGCAGCTGAACGCCATTTTAGAGTCGTCGAGCAGGCACAGAAAGATTCTGTCGTCAGCTCGACGTTTTTTGTTGGGAAAAAAGGGAAAAGAAGATAGGATGATAGAAATAGTGAGAGGAGCAAAGGGGGAGATTGTATGAGTCTTCAAATCGGGGAAGCCATAGCTGTCATTTCGGATGTGCATGGGAAGACATCCTGTTTTGCCATGCCACTCCCTTTACAGACGATGCAAGCCTCATCGAGAAGGTAACGGCAGACGGAGTAGTCGATAAGCCAATTGAGGTTCTGTCAGCAGAACTGCAGGCCATCCCGCAGAAGGTCATCGTATGCGGTCATACCCATGTGCCCAAAAATGTGTTCCTGCCAGACGGGAAGTGGATCGTGAATCCGGGGAGTGTAGGTTTTCCGGCATATTATGAGGAATCCCCGCATCCGCATGTCATGGAGTCTCATTCGCCCCATGCCAAATATGCCATATTGCAGCGAGTGGAAGAGGGATGGTCGCTTGCGCATGTGTGCATTCCATACGATTGGGAGCGGGCAAGCAGACGTGCTGAACAATTCGGGCGGATGGATTATGCGAATGCGATTCGCAGTGGAAAAGCCTATATTCCACAAGCATAATTTAATTAGTAATCTGTTTTTTGGCATACAAAAACACCCGTTCATAGCAACGGGTGTCTTGCCTTTTCACACATGCTTATTATTTTGCTGCAGCCTCGGAAGTGATAACCTTGTCAATTAGTCCGTACTCCAGCGCCTCAGCAGCGGAGAGGAAGTTGTCGCGGTCTGTATCTTTTTCCAAGCGCTCCAGTGGTTGGCCTGTGCGCTCAGCCAGGATTCTGTTCAGCTTGTCACGCATTTTCAGAATGCGTTTTGCTGCGATTTCGATATCGCTTGCTTGCCCTTGTGCACCACCCAGAGGTTGGTGAATCATGACTTCGCTATTCGGCAGGGCCAAACGCTTGCCTTTGGCACCTGCTGCAAGCAAGAAGGCGCCCATCGAAGCTGCCATACCAATACAAATCGTAGATACGTCTGGCTTGATAAAGTTCATCGTGTCATATATCGCCATACCAGCTGTAATGGAACCGCCAGGGCTGTTAATGTAGAGGTGAATGTCCTTATCAGGATCTTCTGCTTGTAGGAACAACAACTGGGCCACCACGATGTTGGCTACCGTATCGTTAATGGGAGTTCCCAAAAAGATAATTCTATCTTTGAGCAGGCGCGAATAAATATCGTAAGCACGTTCACCGCGGTTCGTCTGTTCAATAACGGTTGGAATTAAATTCATGTGCATCTAGTCCTCCTCCTCTCTTAGTAAGAATATCATACACAAAAGGTCAGTAAAGGTCAAACACTTATGTATGGGTCCTCACTACCATGATTACCAGATCGCTTCTCCTTAAACCTGCTCAAACCGATTCTGTCAGTTCAACCGTCAGACGTAGGGTGGCTGTCATTTTCCTGCCCTTGATGATCGTGTATTCCTCAACCTGCTTCATCTGCAGCTCTTGAATAGCTTCCCCCAATGCTGTTTCGTCGGAGTAGGGTTGTATCGTCAGCAGACACTCCTCGTCACTGGCCTCCTGATAGATCAGATAAAAACGCTCGTCGGCGATGATCAACACATCCTTTTATCCACAATGTTATCCACAGGTTGTGCACAAAAACATTTGTTCGCGGGATATCAACGTAAAAAACAAGTAAAGATGTCGTTCTTAGGATGGCATGAAGGAAAAAAACCTTGCATAGGAAAAGGATGGGAGAAAAAAGAAGGAAAAATCAATTTTTAAGCGTATGTTACATAATTGAATCAATTTCATAATTGCTCATCTTAAAAATATACAGACTGCCCCAATCTCTTCTTTATCCTTTTTTAA
>NZ_JAFLPN010000007.1:0-158544 GCF_029870785.1 Brevibacillus sp. AY1 | reverse complement strand
GTGGTTGGTAACTACAAACCCCCACAGTGGACTTTCACCACCTAGTTAATCGCCATGCGTGGCGCACCAAAAAAGGGGCAGATTCCGTAATGGAACCGCCCCTTCTTGCTCAAAACCTTATGCGAATTCAGCAACCAATTTCGCAAAATCTTCTTCAGACAAGCGAATATCTTGATTTGCCAAACCTTCTTCTTTGAAGCCTGTAACAAGTGCTTCGTAAGGTTTTTTCTCGGTGTCTTGATAGATCAGACCTGTAATCAAGCCTTTGTGTTGCATCGAAGCAGACATTGCTTTCACACGGTCGTGTGGATCGTAGCCTTCGATTGTGTCAACTGGAACGATGTTTTCTTTGAACCAGTCGTAGGTATTTACTTTGTTATAGGTTACACAAGGGCTGAATACGTTGATCAGGGAGAAACCTTCGTGTTGGATACCTTTTTCGATCAACTCGGTCAAGCCTTTCAGGTCGCTGGAGAAGGATTGTGCCACGAAGGTTGCTCCTACAGACAGCGCCAACTCTACAGGAGAGATGGAAGACTCGATGGAACCGGCCGGTGTAGACTTGGTCACAAAACCTGTCGCGGAGCGCGGGGAGGTTTGACCTTTTGTCAGACCGTAGATTTGGTTATCCATAACGATATACGTAATGTTCATGTTGCGGCGGATTGCGTGTACAGTGTGACCCATACCGATCGCAAATCCATCCCCGTCTCCACCAGCAGCGATAACTGTCAGTTCACGGTTTGCCATTTTCACACCTTGTGCGATTGGCAAGGAACGACCGTGGATGCCGTGGAGTCCGTAGCAGTTGATGTAACCGGAGATACGACCGGAACAGCCGATACCGGAGATAAGTGCCAGATTTTCAGGTTCCAAACCTACGTTCGCAGCAGCACGTTGAATCGCAGCTTGAATGGAGAAGTCACCACAACCTGGGCACCAGTTTGGCTTAACGTTATTTCGAAACTCTTTCATAGTTGCCATGATTTACCAACCCCTTCACTTCAGCATAGATTTCCTTAGGCAAGAACGGGTTACCGTCATATTTCAGAACGGACTTGATCTTGTCTGCGCCACCAGCGTTTTGTTTGATCAGGTTTGTTACTTGACCTTGGATGTTGTGCTCTACCACAACCACTTGTTTTGCTTTATCCATCAATGCTTTCACTTCTTCAGCAGGGAATGGATGCAGCAAGCGAATTTGAGCGTGGTTTACTTTCACGCCTTCTTGCTCCAAACGCACTTTCGCTTCTTGAATCGTACCGATTGTGGAGTTGATACCCACGATCAGAACGTCAGCATCAGCATGAGGTGCATCTGCAACTACTGGGTTTTTGAAATTTTTCAGTACGCCATCGAGCTTGCGCATACGTTTATCCATTTGTTGAACACGGTTAGCAGCGTTCTCGGATGGACGACCAGTTTGGTCATGCTCAACACCTGTTACGTGGTGCAGACCGTATTTTTGTCCAGGAATAACACGTGGAGAAATGCCGTCTTCGGTTACTTCATAACGCTTGAAGAGGTCGTTTTGCTCTTTCTCTGGCAGTTCTTGTCCAGCAAGCAATTTTCCACGACGGATTTCTACTTTGTCATATTCAAATGGGGTTACAGTTTGTTTACCCAAAGACAGAGTAAGGTCAGTCATCAGGATAACAGGGAGTTGGTATTCTTCTGCAATGTTGAACGCTTCAACAGTATCATAGAAGCACTCTTCTACTGTACTTGGAGCGATAACAACTTTAGGAACATCGCCGTGAGTACCGTAGATCATTGCATTCACGTCGGATTGTTCAATTTTGGTTGGCATTCCTGTAGAAGGACCACCACGTTGTGTATCTACGATAACGACTGGCGTTTCAGTAATACCTGCCAGACCGATTGCTTCCATCATCAAGGACAGACCAGGACCAGCAGATGCTGTCAAAGAACGAGCACCGGCAAAGTTTGCACCGATTGCCATCGTGATCGCTGCGATCTCATCTTCTGTTTGGATAACAGTACCGCCCAACTTAGGCAGCTTTTTGATCAGGTATTCCATAACCTCAGAAGCAGGTGTAATCGGGTAAGCAGGCATGAAACGGCAACCTGCTGCTACAGCACCAAGCGCGATCGCATCGTTTCCGATGAGGAACAGCTGTTTTTGAGGGTTTGCTTTTTCCAACTGGAATTCAGGCAGTTGACCACCTGTCAGTTCTGTAACAAATTCAAATCCGCGGCGAATCGCGTCCATGTTCTTCTCAACGACTTTTTCACCTTTGCGGAGGAACATATCTTCTACAATTACACGGAAGCTCTCAACCGGAATACCCAGAATAGCACTGGACGCACCGATGGAAACCATGTTCTTCATCAGAGAAGTACCCAGCTCATCTGCGATTTCAGACAGGGGCACAGTAAAGAATCGAACCGCTTTCAAACCGTCTGGCAATTTAGGGTTAAATTTCGCATCAGCGATAATGATACCGCCTTCACGAAGCTCATGCGCATTAAAATCGATGGTTTCTTGGTCGAACGCGACGAGAATGTCGAGGTCGTCAGAAATCGCGCGCATAGGTGTTGTGCTAACACGGATTTTGTTGTTTGTGTGTCCACCTTTGATTCGGGAAGAGAAGTGGCGGTAGCTGTACAGATGGTAACCCATCCGGTTCATTGCCATCGAGAAGATCTCACCAGTACTCTCGATACCCTCCCCTTGTTGTCCTCCAACTTTCCATGAAAGTTGACTAATCATTCAGATTCCACCCTTTCAGTGACTGTGAGAAAAAGCAGCTTTTCTATCGATTGATTCGATAAGATGTGACAAAATTGTGCATAGACAGTAACAATTGTAGTCCTGTCCATGTAAAATTGCAAGTGCTTTTACTCAACTTACTTTTGACCTGAATTAAATGTTGAACTTTGGTTCATTAATATCCTCATGTATCATTGTAGCACGTTTCCGAAAACACGCAACCAATTTCCGTGTACAATTTTGAATCCATTCTTTTCTTTTTCCTTTTCCTTTGAAAAACGCTTGGAAACAGGAAAAAACGTTGTCCTACCTACAATCAGAATAGCCTCAATGACTTACTTTAATACGCCTGTACAGCTTGAAATCAAACGTTCCCGCTTCCAATACAGGATATGTGAATGACGTACCGTTTGTCTGATGCACTGACCTATGTCCATAGCCTGTTGTCCGATATGCTTGGCCTATTCTTTGGCTCAGCTACATTATCGGACAAACGAAAAAACCTGTTCATTCATCGAACAAACAGGCAGGACAACAGACATATTTCATTATCTGGGCTCTACGATGAGTTTTATTGCAGTACGCTCTTCTCCATCAATCACGATGTCGGTAAAGGCTGGAATACATATGAGGTCAACTCCACTCGGCGCTACGAACCCTCGTGCGATCGCTACGGCCTTCACAGCTTGATTAAGTGCCCCAGCACCAATGGCTTGGATCTCAGCAGCCCCGCGTTCGCGAAGCACTCCAGCAAGGGCACCAGCAACGGAATTGGGGTTAGACTTTGCTGAAACTTTTAATACTTCCATCCTTTTGAACCTCCCGTCTGATAGGAATCCTGTCATCATTAGAATGATATTCGCATAACCCCTAAAAATTCCTGCTATTCCAAAAGAAAGATTCAAAAAATTCAATTCTTTTCTTTATTATTCCATAAACGGATGGTGCTCGTCAATTCGTATCCGTTCCAGTTTTTTTGCGCTTCCTGTCGATTTGTCCAACGTGATGACGACCGCATTCAACTGCGCAGGATCTGGCGCTACCTCGAATCGCTCCGGCAGCTGCGTCAAGAATCTGCGAATGACCGCCTCTTTCTCCATTCCCAAGATGCCATTGCTTGGGCCGCACATCCCAACATCACATAAAAAACCCGTCCCTTTTGGCAGCACTCGTTCATCCGCCGTCTGCACATGTGTATGTGTTCCTACGACTGCACTGACTCTTCCATCCAGATACCACGCCAAAGCTTGTTTCTCTGAAGTCGCTTCCGCATGAAAGTCAACAAAGATCAATTTGGTGCGCTTGCGTGCCTGTTCCACCAGTTTGTCTGCAAGCTTGAACGGGCAGTCCAATGGAGGCAGAAAGGTTCGCCCCTGCAAATTGATAACCGCAAGCTCTCCTTCTGATTGTTTGACATAGGTAATGCCGCTTCCCGGAGCCCCTTCTGGAAAGTTCGCCGGACGAATCAACCGCGGTTCTCCATCAATGAAGTCATAGATATCTTTATGATCCCAGGTGTGATTCCCGAGTGTAATAGCATGCACACCGCTCTCAAACAATTCTTTCGCGATTTTCTCTGTAATGCCTCTTCCATGTGCCGAATTCTCACCATTCGCGACAATGAATGTAGGTTGGTACTTTCTTTTTAGCATAGGCAGGTACGCTTTCACCATTTCCCTGCCTGGAGAACCCATTATGTCACCGATAAACAACAGCTTCATTCCAACATCACCTCGTTGCTAGTATACACTACATCAACTCCAGAAGAAAAATGTCTCTGGTCTGTGCCTTCGACGAAAAAAAGTAAAGTGGCTGATTAGCCACTTTACTTTGCATACTCAACGGACCGCGTTTCACGGATCACAGTTACCTTGATGTGTCCCGGGTAGTCGAGTTCATTTTCTATTCGCTTGGTAATCTCGCGTGCTAAGCGGGTTGCTTCTGCATCGTCGATTTTGTCAGGTTGTACAATGACGCGAATTTCGCGCCCAGCTTGAATTGCGTAGGACTTCTCAACCCCATCGAACGATTCGGAGATCTCTTCGAGTTTCTCCAAACGGCGTATGTAGGTTTCCAATGTCTCACGACGCGCACCTGGACGAGCAGCAGACAAAGCGTCGGCAGCAGCCACAAGCATGGCAATAACGGAAGTTGGTTCCGTATCGCCGTGATGGGAAGCAATACTGTTCACCACCACAGGATGCTCATTGTACTTCTTGGCCAGTTCCACACCGATCTCGACGTGGGAGCCTTCCACTTCATGGTCAATCGCTTTTCCAATATCGTGAAGAAGACCAGCGCGTTTTGCCAGTTTCACATCTTCTTTCAATTCAGCAGCCATCAAACCTGTGAGGTGAGCTACTTCCATCGAGTGCTTCAGTACGTTTTGACCATAGCTTGTGCGATAGCGCAGACGTCCGAGAATCTTGATCAGATCAGGATGCAATCCATGAACACCGGTTTCAAAGGTTGCTTGCTCCCCGTATTCACGAATTCGTTCATCGACTTCGCGACGTGCTTTTTCCACCATTTCCTCAATACGAGCAGGGTGGATACGTCCATCTGCAACCAGCTTGTCCAAAGCCGTCTTGGCAATTTCTCGACGAATCGGATCAAACCCTGAAAGAATCACTGCCTCTGGAGTATCGTCAATAATGAGATCAATTCCGGTTAAGGTCTCCAATGCGCGGATATTTCTACCCTCGCGACCGATAATTCGTCCTTTCATCTCATCGTTAGGCAACGTGACAACGGATACAGTTGTCTCTGCTACGTGATCCGCTGCACAACGCTGGATGGAAGTCGTGATAATTTCACGTGCACGCTTATCTGCTTCTTCCTTCGCCTGTGTCTCGATCTCTTTGATCATGACGGCCATTTCATGGCGGACTGTATTCTCCACATCTGTCAGGATGATCGTTTTTGCTTCTTCCTGTGTCATGCCGGAGATACGTTCCAACTCAGATACTTGCTCTTTATATAATTGCTCGACCTTGCTTTGCAATTCCGCGATGGAGCGGTCGCGCTCGGACAACTCTTCTTCCTTGCGTTCCAGCTGTTCCATCTTGCGGTCCAACGCCTCTTCTTTTTGAAGAATGCGGCGTTCTTGACGCTGGATCTCGTTGCGACGCTCGCGCAGCTCGGTTTCTGCTTCGGAACGAAGCTTGAACACTTCATCCTTGGCTTCCAGCACCTTTTCCTTTTTCACGGCTTCGGCGTCCCGTTTCGCTTCTTCTACAATCTGGAGCGCAGCTACTTCTGCACTGCCGATTTTAGCTTCCGCAATCGACTTGCGGACGAAGTAGCCAATACCTAAGCCGATCAGCAAGGTAACAAGCGCAATGACTACAGTAATAATGGTTTCCATAGGCTCTTTCGTTTCACCTCCTTATTGTTTGACATCTCCCCGCTTTCCAAGCATTCGTTTTTCATGGAGTGCCGCTTGTCGACTTTGCTCTCATAGAACGTTCGACTAAAAAACAAGACCGATGTTACTCGGTCCGCTGAAGCCGCACAATCATTGCACGGGTTTTCAGTTGTTCCACAGGCAACGAGTGAGCAAATCAGCAAAAAAGTTATGATACACCAAGTAAATACAAACCTATTTTATTATTTGTGAACAAGAATTGTCAAGAAGATGCAAATAGAGTCACGCTTATCCATCTGTACGCTGACGCAATTCGCCCCTGATCTGCTGAACGATCGTATGAGAAAAACCCTTCCGCATGAGCATGGAAAGGAGCCTTCTCTCTTCATCGGGATTTGGCGGTCCTTGCAGGCGACGCACCTTTTTCTCGATGAGAGCACGGGCTGCAGAAAGCTCATTTTCCCGTGATACTGCACTCACAGCCTCTTCCACGATCGCTTTCTCCACGCCGCGCTGCTGCAATTCCATACGCAGCATGTATGAGCTCCTTGGCTTCAAACGCAATCGCTCATCAACCCACTGTCTAGCAAATGCTTGATCGTCCAAGTATTTTTGTTCCTTGCAGCGTCGGCATACTTCTTCTGCGATCTCCGAGGAAAAGCCCTTTTCTAGCAAATAGGATTGAAGCTGATTGCCCGTCCGCGGGCGGATTCCGAGATAACGAAGAGCAGCCAAATACGCCTTCTGCTTTTCCTCTGCCAATACGATTTCCTGATAAAAGGATTCGTCCACTTCGGTTCCTTTGAACAGGTTGTATTTGACGAGGATGTCTTCATGCACCGAAAAAGCAAAAGTGTCCTCGACATAGATATGATAACGTTGCTTCTGTTTTTGATCCTGATGAACCCCCGTAATAACTCCGTTCGTCATCCTTTTCCACTCCTCTGGCAGCTCGTTTTTTAGAAAACTTGGCTGCGGCAAGCCTTTGGCGGAGCCTTTGTACCCAAGGGGCTAACTCACTCCGTTCGAAGTCTCACTATGTTGCACGTATACTATCATCCGCTAATCCTTTTGCGCTTTTGCGCACTTAAACTCCGATAGTAGAAGTAAAACAGCCTGTCTCACCGACAGGCTGCTTCCTCATATGCGCTCCATTAGTCCAGATCAAAGGCTGGTTCTTCGTCTTGTTCTGGATCATGCACAGGCTCAGTAGCCGGAATCGAACTCGGATTGAGACTGTAGTACTCGCGAACTTTTACCTCAATCTGGGTTGCGATGTGCGGATTCTCTTTCAGATAGATCTTGGAGTTTTCACGTCCTTGACCCAAGCGCTCTTCATTGAAGGAATACCATGCACCGCTCTTTTGCACCACGTCGATCTCAGCACCGATATCCAGAATGCTACCTTCGCGGGAGATACCTTCCCCATACATGATGTCGACTTCTGCTACTTTAAATGGAGGAGCTACTTTATTTTTCACAACCTTGATCTTGGTTTTGCTACCCAAGATGTCGTTGCCCACTTTGATCGACTCAGCCTTGCGAACATCAAGACGCACGCTGGCGTAGAATTTAAGTGCTCGCCCACCTGGTGTCGTTTCAGGGTTCCCAAACATGACACCAACTTTTTCACGCAACTGGTTAATGAAGATCGCAATCGTTTTCGATTTGTTGATCGCACCAGAGAGTTTACGCAGTGCTTGCGACATCAGACGCGCCTGTAAACCTACGTGGGAATCTCCCATCTCGCCCTCGATCTCCGCTTTCGGAACCAAAGCTGCTACGGAGTCGACTACGATAATGTCTACGGCACCGGAGCGAACCAGCGCTTCCGCGATCTCCAACGCTTGTTCCCCTGTGTCCGGCTGGGAAAGCAGCAGCTCTTCGATATTGACGCCAAGCTTGGCCGCATATACAGGGTCCAACGCATGCTCCGCATCGATAAAGGCCGCTTGACCACCCTGTCTTTGCACTTCTGCGATCGCATGCAAAGCAACGGTCGTTTTACCAGAGGATTCTGGCCCGTATACTTCTACAATTCGTCCGCGTGGGAATCCACCCACTCCAAGGGCAATATCAAGGGCCAAGGCACCGCTGGACACGGTGGAAACCTGGATGTTGGCTACTTCCCCCAACTTCATAATGGAACCTTTTCCGAACTGCTTTTCTATTTGACGCAATGCACTTTCCAAAGCTGCGCGACGATCTGACAAATGGTACACACCCTTTCAACTTTTCGGTTCATTTGTTCTTGTACTCATCATACATCGAGATAGAACGGTTTGCCAAGTATTTTTTACGAACAAATATTCGCATACAGAAAACAGCCATCCGCATCGTCCATGAGCGAATGGCTGTTCCGGTCTTGTGTATTAAGAACGCTTTGCTCCGCGAGGCTTCGCAGGCTCGAGGTTGATGCGCTTGCCGTTGATTCGCGTTTGACGCAGCGATTCGTAAACAAAAGCTGCTACATCCTCCGGAACTTCAACAAAAGTAAAGTTCTCGAAAATGTCGATCCGACCTACCGATTTCCCAGGGATCCCCACCGACTCGGAAATCTCGCGAACCAGGTCCTGCGGCTTTATATTGGCATTGCGTCCCACGTTCAGGAAGAAGCGGACCATGCCTTTGGCAGCACCAGTCTCTCCGAAGTTGTATGCTTCAGGCTCTTTTGCTTCCGCCACTTCACTATGGAAAGCAAGGTGCAGAGCTGCAGCAGCAATTTTTTCTGCCGGATACTGTTCCACCAGAGAATCTGTAACCTTTTGATACATCTCAGCAATGGCGTCGCTCTCCAGCAGGCTGATCAGCTGTTCACGCAGCTGTTCCTGCTTGCGCTCCGCTACTTCCTCAAGCGATGGTACATTGCGGGAGAGCACCTGTGCTTTGGTTTGCTTCTGAATGAACATCATCTGTCTGACTTCGCGCGGAGTCACCAATGTCATGGCAATCCCTTTGCGTCCAGCACGACCCGTACGGCCAATCCGGTGTACATAGCTCTCGGAATCCTGCGGGATATCGTAGTTGATGACATGGGATACATTGCCGACGTCAATACCGCGGGCTGCCACATCTGTCGCAATCAAAAACTCAATCGAACCCTCACGGAAGGAATTCATCACCTTATCACGCTGAGCTTGAGACAGGTCGCCATGCAAGCCATCAGCCAAGTAACCCCGTGATTGCAGCATCTCAGTCAGTTCATCTACACCGCGTTTGGTACGGCAGAAAATGATCCCCAATTCCACATCTTCACTGTCCAGAATGCGGCACAGGCTTTCCAGCTTATTGCGGTCAAACACTTTGTAATACACTTGCTCGATCAGTGGAGCTGTCACTTCCTCGCGGCTGACAGCAATCGTTTGCGGAGACTTCATGTAACGGGTAGCCAAGCGCTTGATTTCTGGCGGCATGGTTGCCGAGAAGAGCAAGGTTTGGCGGTCTTCAGGCAGGTGGTTAATGATCGTTTCGATATCGTCCACGAAGCCCATGTCGAGCATTTCGTCTGCCTCGTCCAAAACAAGCGTATGTACACCTTCCAGCTTCAGCGTTTTGCGGCGAAGATGATCCAGTACACGACCTGGCGTACCGACCACAACCTGAACACCTTGACGAAGTGCACGGATCTGATGGCCGATGGATTGACCTCCATAGATAGGCAAGATCCGCACTTTGTTGTACTTTCCAATTCGCAAGAGCTCGCCAGCTACCTGGATCGCCAGTTCACGGGTAGGCGTGAGAATGATCGCCTGTACGCGATTTGCAGGTGTTACTTTTTCCAAAAGCGGAATACCAAAAGCTGCCGTCTTCCCTGTACCTGTTTGAGCTTGACCGATCAGGTCGCCGCCCTCCAGTACTTTCGGAATACAAGCTGCCTGAATCGGCGATGGTTCCTCAAAGCCCATATCGTGAATGGCTTGAAGGATAGATTTATGTAAAGGAAAATCTGAAAAAATCGTCATGAATACGTCACCTTTCTTTTTGCATTTGCAGCGCATAAAACAGCGCATATTTAGCGGCACGCTTGACAATGGCATGTCTCTTTCCAGCCAGCCGCAATTCGTTCACTACTGTCGGCATGCCTTCTGTGGCAATCCCGATATAAACCAGACCCACAGGCTTCCCCTCAGATGGATCGGGGCCCGCTACGCCAGTAACCGATATGCCGTAGGTTGAGCCTAATTTTTCTCTGATGCTTTCAGCTAGAATTCGAGCGGTTGTCTCACTGACCGCACCATCTGTTTGCAACACCGATTCCGGCACATCCAGAAAACGATGCTTGACCTCGTTGGTGTAGCAAACAATACCACCATTGTATACGGCAGAACTGCCGGGCACCATGGTGATCAACGAGGCGACAGAACCACCTGTACAGCTTTCTGCACAAGCAACCGTTTCCCCCCTGCGCTTCAACTCGGAGACAAAAACCTCATGCAAAGACGATTCACCGATCGCGTATATATACTGCCCTAGCCGATCGTGAATTTCTTGCTCCACCGGCGCAATCAACGCTTCTGCTTCATCCACAGTAGCAGCTCTGGCCGTGATGCGTAAAGTCACTTCAAACTCCTTGGCGTATGGCGCGATCGTCGGGTTATCCTGGCTGTCGATCAAATCCAGCAACTGGGCTTCCAAAGCGGATTCACCAATTCCATAAAAGCGTAGCACATGCGAATGAAAGACCTGTTTGTCCGGCAACAGCTGAATCAGATATGGCATGACATAGCTTTCCACCATTGGATACAGCTCGCTTGGCGGCCCTGGCAAGAGGATAAATGTCGTGCCCTCGTGCGCAATCCCCATCCCTGGTGCCATCCCGTAGTCGTTGGTGAACACATGACTACCTTCTATGACTAGGGCTTGCTTGCGGTTATTTTCCGTCATTACCATCTTGCGCTGTTCGAAAAATGCTTCGATATGCGCCATAGCTGGCGAGTTGATTTCCAGTCCAACGCCAATGTGTTCTGCCACCGTTTCCTTGGTCAAATCATCCTGAGTTGGACCTAATCCACCCGTAAAGACGACCAGATCGGATCTGCTTGCAGCCAGCCTGATAGTCTGAAGCAATCTCTGTGTGTTATCCCCCACAACTGTGTGAAAATACACGCCGATGCCGACTTCCGCCAACTTTTGCGACAGGTACTGTGCATTCGTATTGGCAATCTGACCAAGCAAGAGCTCGGTTCCCACAGCAATTATCTCCGCTCTCATGTCCCTCATCCATTCTCTTTGTGAGTAGAAAAGCCTCTAAAAAGACAGTCTATCACCGACAACCTTCTGGGAGAAGAGTCTCTTATTAAAAAGCCTAAAAGAGGTTTTGTTCTATAGAGGTGTGACCGCGCTTTATGGGAAAGGCTTTTCTGATGTCATGCGAGAGGCACGCGCTGGGGCAACCATGAGCCCCAGCACCTCCCCGATGAATTCTTCACGGTGAAAAAAGAGTCCAATACCCGCTTTACGAGTATTGGATAACGTTGCGATTCTTCGCAAAGTAGTCGTACCCGGAATAAAGGGTGATGATGACCATCGCCCAAATCGCTACCTGATCAAACGGAATGCCCAAAAACTCAAATGGGAAGTTGCGGATCATCACGACAGTAACCGCGACGATCTGAACCCACGTCTTTAGTTTGCCCAATGCGCTGGCAGCAATTACCTTTCCATCTGCCGCCGCAATCAACCGCAATCCGGTCACGGCAAACTCCCTGCTGATAATGATGATGGCGATCCATGCCTCGAGACGCTGCATTTCAACCAAGGATATTAAGGCCGCAGAGATAAGCAGTTTATCCGCAAGCGGGTCTAAAAACTTCCCCAGGTTGGTGACCATTTTATTTTTCCGGGCGATATAACCGTCGAGTCCGTCCGTACTGGCTGCCAGGATGAACACCAAAGCCGCAATCAGCTCGTTATACGTCATCGTTAGGGTACCGATAGTAAAAGTCCCAATGTTGTAACGCACCAGCAGAAAAAACATAACTACCGGAACCAGGAAGATCCTGGTGAGGGTGATGCGGTTGGCAAGATTCACCTAGACTACCTCCCCGGCAAGATCGTATTCATAGGAGTGCGTGATTTTCACCTTGGCGATGGTGCCAAGTTCTCCTTTGAAACCAGAGACAAAGACTTCGCCATCAATTTCAGGAGCATCGTACTGTGTGCGACCTACATAAATGTCATTGCGTCCTTCATAGCGTTCAATGAGTACGTCCAGAACCTGCCCGACGAACCGACCATTTCGCTTGCTGGCGATCTCGCGTTGGATCTCCATTAAAATATTCGCCCGCTTTTCCTTCAATTCCTCGTCAACATGATCGGGGAGCCTGGATGCCGGTGTATCATCTTCGTTGGAATAGGTGAACACACCCAAACGATCAAACTCAATATCCTTTACGAACTCACACAGACGCTCAAAGTCCTCGTCTGTCTCTCCAGGAAAGCCAACGATCAAAGAAGTGCGCAACGCCACATCTGGGACCTGTGCACGAATTCTCGCGACCAGTGCGCGAATATCCGTCTGACGTCCAGGCCGGCGCATTCTTTTAAGGATTTGGTCCTCAGAATGCTGCAAAGGCATATCTACGTATTTGCACACTTTTGGATTGTTGGCGAATGTTTGAATCAGCTCATCTGTAAAGAATCCGGGATACGCATAGTGCAGACGAATCCACTCTATTCCTTCCACTTCTGCCAAACGGTCCAAAAGCTCAGGCAGCATATGCTTGCCTTCATAGATGTCCGTCCCGTAGTTGGTGGAGTCTTGCGCGATCAGGCTGACCTCCACGATTCCTTGCGCTGCCAAATGACGTGCTTCTTCCAAAATGGACTCAATCGTACGACTACGGAAGTTTCCACGCATGAGCGGGATACTACAGAACGTACATGCATTATCGCATCCCTCGGCAATTTTGATGTAAGCCGAATACGTCCCCTGCTTAACCTTGCGCTTCACCACATCTTCATAGGTAAAGATCGGATTACCAACGTAGATCGGACGCTTTCCGTCCAGCGACTCTTCGATGATCCCCGTAATGGACATAAAATCACCTGTTCCGACAATGCCATCCACCTCAGGAATCTCGTTCAAGATATCCTCTTTGTAACGTTGTGTGAGACAGCCTGCCACCACAAGTGATTTTAGTTTTCCAGCTTCTTTCATCTCAGCCATGTCGAGAATCTTGTTGACCGATTCTTCCTTTGCAGCGTCGATGAAGCCACAGGTATTGACGATGACTACAGTCGCATCCTCGGGATTGGCGACCAGTTCATAGCCTTTTTCATCTATCAGATGGGCCATCATGTCGGAATCGACAAGATTTTTCTCACAGCCCAATGTTACAATCGCAACTTTTTCTCGCGAGCCTACCTTCTCTGCCATTCCATTTCCTCCAATTGGTCACACCAGCCCAGATTACACCTATCCAGTATAATATAAGCCCAAAGGAAGTGTCAAAAGAGACAAAAGTATGAAAGGCAAGCATTCGCTTGCCTACTGTGCAGCCGCCTCTTTTACTGCAATCACAATATTTGACGGCATAGACTTCATTTGGGAGGTGTCTACAACTACGCCATTCACGGTCAACTCTACCATCATAGGCTTACCGAGACGGACATAAGCCGTTTTTCCAAGCTCGATCGTCTTTTCTTCGTCTTTCTTCAATTCTCCAGTTCCAACATAGGTTTTCCCTTTTCCTTCCGAAACGCCATACCAGCTTCTGTCTTCCTTCACTTTCAATTTCACTGTAATTTTTTCGCCGCCTTGCAAAGCGTAGTTATACATGGAGCCTTGCTGTGACTCAAATGTTACGGTCACTGGCGGTGTTTCAACGACAGGAGGTGCAGTCGTGGAAGGATCCGGAGTCTGCGTCTGGTTGTTTGGAGGCACTGGTGTTTGAGCAATCGGTGGTGTTGCGGCTCCACCCTGTCCGGGAGATACGATTTCTGCACCTGGTGTTACCTTTTCCCCAGGAATGGGAAGTGTTACACTCCCGTCGTTGTTGACGAGAGCCACATACGAAACCCCAATGATCAAAGCTACGAACAACACTAAAAGTGCCTTGGTAATCCAGCGTCCGGCCTGGATGGGACTGTTGGTCGTCGATACTCGGCGCCTTCTCAAGCGTTCTGCCTGCTCAACGGGTGGCTGGGCAGGCAAATCCGATTGAAAATGATTCATAAGGTGATTGGCGTCGAGTCCAACGGCTTCCGCATAGCTTTTGATAAATGCACGCGCATAAAAGTGGCCAGGTAGTACGTGAAAGTGGCCTCTTTCGATCGCTTCCAAATAGCGTCGTTGTATCTTGGTGATTCGTTGGATGTCGTCGAGTGAAATCCCTTTTTCTTCGCGGGCCCTTTGGAGTACTTGACCTAGCTCAGACACAGCTTACCCTCCTTAATTCATATCGAAATTATCGAAGCCGCGATTGTTAATCAACTCGTAAGTGATTTCCTCATCCGGATGATGTCGCAACTCAATGATGTAATGAAAATCTGACATTTCATATTCTGACTCTCTTGCAAAAATATCCGGATGTTCGATAATCTTCGCGGCAGGGAAATTCATGATCTCACGAAGCAAGGAATAGTGTTTTTCGGTCGAACGCAGTGTGGAAACAATCCCATCTATTAAATATACATGATCCGTAGACAACTCATCAATGGCTAACGAGCTTCGAACGGTCTGGCGCAAGAGAGTAGACGAAATAAATGTCCAGCGCTTATTGGCCGAGACGCTGGCAGCAATCATGGATTCCGTCTTGCCAACGCGAGGCATGCCGCGTATTCCAATTAGTTGATGACCTTCCTTTTTCAGGATTTCAGCCATAAAGTCAACCAATAGCCCCAATTCATCACGCACAAAGCGAAAGGTTTTCTTGTCTTCGCTATCACGCTCGATGTAGCGACCATGCCGAACAGCTAGTCGATCCAGCATGGTTGGCGGCCGCAAGCGTGTTATGGTTATGTTGTCCATTTTCTGCACAACATTGCGCAGAACCTCAATTTTTTCATCATCATCGGTCAAAAGCAACATTCCACGGCGCATGGTATCTACACCATTAATCGTCAAAATATTAATGTTCAGCATACCTAAAATAGAAGACACGTCCCCTAACAATCCGGGACGGTTGCGCGAAATCTCATATTCCAAATACCACTCTTTTTTTGCTTCCATCTGCATATCCTCTCCGACACCAAAATTGCCTTCTTATGTAGTATAACATTTTCCCAACTTTCGACAATCGAAGAAAAGAAAAATCCCCTATGTCGGGGATTTTATCTGTTAGTTACCACGGCTGATATTTTCCGGACTTTGCACCAGTTTCACCATAAGTGAAGCCAATGCTTGTTGCTGTTCTTTGTCTCCCGCGTCCCACAGCTGTTTCAACAGGCGCTCTTGATCATTTTTCGGATCCACTTGCTCTGATAAGTAGCCACCAATTTGATAAGCCACATTTTGCAGGGTTTCGCTCTCCATGCCTGCTTGTTTCGCCTGCTCTACTCGATCGCCGAGAAACTCTTTCCAGTCACGAAAATTGTCAAGAATCGACATGTGGAAATTCCCTCCCTCTGTATGTTGCGGGCAGATGTTTACCCACACAGAAGTAGAATTCCTTCTTTAGAGCGGAACTATGCATCCACAAGCACTACATCACGTGTACCAACCGCCGTTTGGACTGACGATTTGTCCGGTTAGATAGCTGGCATCCCTAGACAGCAAAAAACGAACAACAGCGGCCACTTCCTCTGGTCTTCCCAAGCGGTTAGCAGGGATCTCATCCGCGATTGCTTCCACTTCATCCGGTGAAAACCTCTCCATCATTCCGCCTTGTATGGCACCCGGAGCAACAGCATTCACTGTTATTCCGTTTGGTGCCATCTCTTTTGCCAGCGCCTTTGTAAACGTATTAAGCGCGCCCTTGGTAAGGGAATAAAGCACCTCGCAGGAGCCACCTGTCATTCCCCAGACAGACGTGATGTTCACAATGCGACCGTATCTTTCTCTGAGCATCGCTGGCAGCGCTTGCTGCGTGATCAAAAAGCTGGATCGTATATTCAAGGCCACCATTTCATCGAACAACGGCACGGAAACATCTGTGAACAGCCCTACATGATCTGCTGAGGCGTTGTTGACCAGAAGAAGCGGCGGAACCTGTATGTGCTGAAACATCCGGTTGATTTGATCGGGATCGCGCAAATCTGCCTGCAACGTCTGTACAGGCACTCCCAAATCCTGACATAGCTGAAGGATTGGGGCGAGCTTATCGGCTGATTGATTGTAATGCAGGTAAAGAGGAACTCCCGCACTGGCCAATGCACGGCTTATCGCTTGGCCGATAGAACCGGAAGCTCCCGTCACCAACGCCCAAGGCGTTTGTTGTTCCATCAGTATTCACTACTCCTGTGCCGAAGCGGAACGGACGATGGATACAGCCATCTGATCAATCAGAAAATGCTCCTTCATGCGTGTTTCCACATCTTCGCGTGTAATGGACTCCAGTAGCGGCAGGACAGAAAACAGATCATTGCCGTTAAATTTGTAGTTGGTGAACTGATTCGCGATAAACTCGACGGAATTCAAACCACGCATGAAATTGCCGATCTTTTTCCGCTTCGCACGTTCGAATGCATCCTCGTCAATTCCAGCTTGCTTGCATTCTTCCATCACACTCTTGATGGTTTCGACGAGTTTTTCCGGATCAGGTGTATCTCCGCCAAGAATGGAATAGGCATAGTCCTTTTCACAACTGTAATCAAAATCAAAACTCTCCGTAATTAATCCACTGTCATACAGCTTTTCATAGACCGATGAGCTAGTGCCAAACACGATGTCCAACAACAATTTGGTCGTCTGGTCACGCTTTAATAACGCTTCACCCGTCAAACCATTCTCCCGCTCTTTGATACCGATCATGCATTTAGGCAAACCTACCGCCAAATTTGCCTCGATCAGCGGCTTTGCTGGACTAGACTGCTCCTCCGGAAAAATTCTGGAGATCTGCGGAGCTGGCGGAAAATCTTTGCCTGACTGATTCTCCCGGATCAGCTTCATCACAGCTTCCGGTTCAAAAGAGCCCACAACCAAGAGAAGCATATTGGCTGGATGATAAAAGGTATCGTAACACTGGTACAAGTACTCTTTGGTAATGTGAGAAATCGTTTCAATCGTTCCTGCGATCTCAATGTTGATCGGATAATCCTGATAGAGGGCCTTGAGCAGATTCATGTAGACTTTCCAGTCCGGATTGTCGTCATACATGGTTATTTCCTGCCCGATAATTCCTTTTTCCTTCTCTACGCTCGCATCCGTAAAATACGGCTCCTGAACATAATCCAGCAGCAGATTCAGATTACTATCCAGCTTATCCGTGCACGAAAAGAGGTATGCCGTCCGATTGAAGCTGGTAAAGGCATTGCACGAAGCTCCATTTTTGCTAAACTCATGCATGACATCCCGATCCTTTTTCTCAAACATCTTGTGCTCAAGAAAATGGGCGATTCCGTCAGGCACGTTGATTTCCTCTCCGCTTTTAGTCTGAAAATGGCTGTCGATGGAGCCGTAGCGTGTCGTGAATACAGCGTACGTTTTACTAAAGCCTTGCTTGGGTACAAGAAACACCTTCAAGCCATTCTCCAGGGTTTCGTGATAGACGGTTTCTTTTACTTGCTCAAAAACGGTCGTTTGCACGCTTACGCCTCCCCTTTCTTATCCCGCAGCAGATAAATCATATCGATCTTCACCTTGTCGGCTACTTGCTTGATGTCGTCAATGGACACCGTTTCGATGGCTTGAAGTAATTCGTCCAGCTGCCGTTTGCGTCCACTCAACAAACCGTTATACGTGAAATCAATCATCATTCTCGCGCTATCCAACAGCTCTCGGAACTGGTTGGTCAAGGTAGCCCGGGTTTGGCTCAATTCCTCCTCCGAGATCTTTCCTTGGCGCATGGTTTCCATTTGCGCTTTGATAATCTCCACAGCCTGATCGAACATCTTGGCTTCAATACCGGACATGATCATCAAAATGCCCTTGTGGCTCTCCAGTCGTGACACGGCATAATACGCCAGACTCGCTTTTTCCCTCACGTTGACAAAAAGCTTGGAGTGTGGGAATCCGCCAAGAATGCCATTGTATAGAAGGAGTGCAGGATATTCCTCATCCTTGTACGTGATGTTCGTACGGCAGCCGATATTCAGCTTCGCCTGACTGACATCCAACCGATCTACCGTGGTTCGTTCTTCCTGTATATTTTTTTCAGGAGTAGAAATCTCCAGCGTTTTTATGGTTGAGCGCTGCAGGGGTATATGGGTTTCAATTGCCTGTCTCACACGTCCCGCATCCACATCTCCAACTACGAACATATTGATTGGATTGGAAGCCATCAATTCCTGAAAGTACTGATACAGATCTTCTCCAGTGATAGACGGCAAATCCTCCAGTCGTCCTTGCACAAGCAAAGAAAATGGTTCTCCCTTGCACATTTCTTCCGTTACGCGCTGATTGGCATATTTCATCTTGTCATCGATCAAGCTTTCGATCCGTTTGCGTAGCGTTTCCTTCTCTTGCTTTACGTATTTTTCCAGAAATGCCCCGTTCTCCACGCAAGGTCTCACCAGCATATCGCCTACAAATTGAACCGCCTCTTCAAGAAGAGAGTCCGCTTGTGTCAGGTACTTTTCATTCGGCACTTCCATGTAGATCTGCAGGATTTGACGTTCACCCTTTTTTGTTACATCTACATCAAAAATAGCGCCATACAAAAAGTCGAGATGTTCACGCAAACGCTTGGTTTCCTTGAACCTGGCGCTCGCACGTTTCATCACCATCGCCAGCAGTGCTGTTTTGGTAACAGTCTCTTCAGACAACGCTTGTTCAATCATGGTCACAATCGTCGTGGTTTTAAACTTGCCAGTTGGCAAAATATGTACGTTCATCCCGTTTACCTGGGAGCTGTTAAACGCGATTTCGGTCAAGTGGGTGCTCATACTCCATTCTCCCTTCTGCATCAGCTTACTCTCCTCTATTGTAACCAATTGACAGGCCAGCGAGTAAACAAAACTTGATTTTCGCCTCTACAAAGCTCAAAAAAGGAAAGAAAAAGGCTGCCCTTATCAGGCAGCCTTGCAAAGCATGTATACCGAACATCGATATTCTTCATCACAGATCTGAAAAATCCCATTCCCGCGCATCATCAGGAATCAGGCTTTCCTCTACAAACCGTCCACAATCGGACCCCAGACACAACATGCCGTCCAGCTGCTCGTCGTGGAAGGGCAGACCGTGATTCCCTCCACAATAGGGGCAAATCCACACAGCAGAGCCCTCCTTTCTTTCCAAAGGATTACCTCCTGCTAGTTTGCCCCAATTTCAGTTGGAATGATTCACTTTATTCTGTTCCCAGTAACGAAGGTAGTTGTAAGCGTCTATAGCTTTACCTGAACTCGCTTGATACAGGCCAAAATGCAAATGGGGTGAAAACATCCCGGTGGTTCCAGGCGCACCATAACCTGAATCTCCCACAAACCCGATCATTTGACCCGTTGATACTTTGTGTCCGACCTTCATTCCAGGTACAAAAGCACTTAGATGCGCGTAGTACATCTTATAGGCTCCACCTGCATCGGTAATGTTTATTCTCCAGCCTCCATACGTGTTCCAGCCGATCCGATTGATGGTTCCTGAGGATACCGAATAAACTGGTGTCCCTGTAGGTGCCATGATATCGATGCCTTCATGCGAGCGCACACTGCCATTGCCGCTCTCGGTCCATTCCCGATTCGAACCGAAGCTGTCAACATAAGGCTCGTACTCATTTTCAGCAGCAAGCGGAAAAACAAAGTCATCGCGCAGCAGCTGCTGATTACCAGCTGTTTTCTTCGGACTGTAGGCCGCTGGTTTTGCTTGATTCGTCAAATACAGCAATTGACCAGCGAGCAATGCATCCGAAGTCAATTGATTGTTTTTTTTCAAATTCTCAATTGAAGTGCTGTGCCTTTTCGCAATCAAAAACAAACTGTCCCCTTCTTGAACGATGTACGGATTGGAAGTGTCTTTTGCCGAGGCAGAAGCAGTTTGCTTTTTGGTCCATACCATCGCTACCTTGGAGGCAGCATTCCAGTCGACCTGATACCCCAGCGATTCACTGACAAAGCGAATAGGGACCAGCGTTCTTTTCTTTACGATTGTTGCAGGAACATCAAGTGTTACCCGTTTGCCATCGACATAGGCTGCAGACTGATCGATCGGGATGACGATTCGTTTGCCTTGATTCGAAACGACTACCTGTCTGATAGCACCATCGTATTGCACCTGAGCACCCGTTTGTTCTGCAATGACACGAATGGGAACCAGCATCCGTCCGTTTCGTTGGATCGGCTGTACATCAGCTGATACCCCTCTACCGTCAATCACCAGCGAAATTACGGTACCCGGTTCAGCAGCATCTGCCTTATCCCCTAGCGTCAGCATCAGTATGATACAAACTGAAAAAACGCCTAGAATCCTCGGCCACAGATGTCTGCTGTTGTTATGTAAACAGCGTGTCATCCTATCCCTCCCTCGTGCGAGATTCACGAAAAATTATCGCATAGGGAAAGAGCCGGGTTCTAGGCGTAAATTATGTCAACTAACGAGAGCCTGTTTCGTATGGTTTACCCAGAGCAGCAGGTGCGCTGGATCGACCTACCAGACCCGCCATGACCAGGATGGTCAAAACGTACGGAAGCATAAAGATGAACTCCGTCGGTACGTATTTGGTCAGGCCATAGACTTGCACCAATGACTTGATGGCTTGCGCGATCCCGAAGAACAGTGCCGCTCCCATCGCACCAGCAGGATGCCATTTACCGAAAATCAGGGCAGCAATCGCGATAAAGCCTTGACCGGATACGGTATTATGGGAAAAGTTGCTGGTTGTAGTTAATGAAATGGTTGCACCACCCATGGCTGCCAATGCACCACTGATCATGACAGCCGTGTATCTCATCTTTTTCACGCTGATCCCGACGGTATCTGCTGCACGCGGATGCTCACCGACAGCTCGCAGGCGCAGGCCGAATGCCGTCTTAAATAGAAGGAACCAAGTAAAGAAAACGACAATAAAGGCGAGAAAACTGGTTGGATATGCTTCAAAAATGGCATGACCGAGATACGGAATGTCACTCAGCAGGGGAATTTCCCATTTACTGAACACACTGGTCAGTGTTGTGGTCTGCCCAGCACCATTAAAAATGATTTTGGTCAGGTAGACGGCCAAGCCTGCCGCCAAGAAGTTGAGTGCGACGCCGCTAACGGTCTGATCAGCTTTGAATGTTATGGATGCTACCGCATGAGGCAGTGCAAATAGTGCACCGGCAATCGCAGCCGCCATAAAGCCGATCCAGGGTGCCATTGAAGTGGCCGAATCCTGGAACAAAAATGTGATGACAGCACCAGTAAAGGCACCGATGATCATCATACCTTCCAATGCAATGTTAATGACGCCAGATCGTTCAGAGTACAATCCACCCAATGATGCAAATATCAAGGCAGTGGAAAACACGATGGTATCATGAACGAGGTTACTTGCAATGACTCCCCAATCCATCAGTTTCCACCCTCCTTCTTCTTCAAAATAGGCTTCACAAAAATTTTCACAATCCCATGTGCTGCCACGAAAAAGATGACGGAAGCAATCACGACACGAATCAACTCAACAGGCACACCTGCAGTAAACTTAATTCCAGCCGCACCAAAGCTCAGGATTCCGAACAGTATCGCCCCTAATATAACCCCGATCGGTGTATTCCCCCCGATCAATGCAACGGCAATCCCGTCAAATCCGTATCCCGGCTGCGATGTGAGAATGGCCTGGTAGTGGAATACCCCAAGAATCTCACTGGCTCCACCAATACCTGCGAACAAACCACTGATAAACATTGCTTTTACAACATTGCGATTGACGTTCATCCCTGCGTATTCGGAGGCATGCGGGTTCAAACCAACCGCTCTCAATTCGTAACCTGTTTTTGTCTTCCACATGATAACGTAAAAGAAAATGGCGGCCACTACGGCAATAAGCGTGCCCCAGTGCAAGCGAGCGTTGTCAAACATCTGAGATAACCAGGTAATCGTGATAATTGCCGAATCACTTACCATTTCAGAGCGTTGCTGACCTTTTGGGACGAAGAAAGAGTTCATTACCCAGTTGGCAAGGTAAAGCGCAATCCAGTTCATCATAATGCTCGTGATAACTTCGTTCACGCCGCGCTTGGCCTTCAGATAGCCTGCTACCGAGCCCCACAGCCCGCCTGCTACCGCACCTGCCAAGATCGCCAATGGTGCGTGAATGAAAGCGGGAAGGTCCAATGTAACCCCCACTGTCGTTGCGGCGACCATTCCGATAATAAATTGGCCTTCCGCACCAATGTTGAACAAACCAGTCCGAAACGCGAAGGCAACGGCTAGTCCCGTGAAGATTAACGGTGTAATCTGCCGAATGGTTTCGCCAAAGTTGTAGGCGCTGCCAAATACTTTCTCGACCAATGCCGTATAGGCCAAAATCGGATTGAAACCACCTGCAAGCATGGCGATTGCACCGACCAGTAGACCGAGTATGATCGCAATGACTGGGACGAGGAACGATTCTTTGGTAAAAACGGCAATCGCTTTATTCATCGTTTCCTACTCCTTGCATCCGTTTTCCGCCAGACATCATCAAGCCCAGCTCTTGCTCATTTGTGGACTTCGCATCCACGATTCCAACAATCTTCCCTTCGTAAATCACAGCGATGCGATCCGCCACGTTGATGATCTCATCGAGCTCAAGTGAAAGCATCAGAACAGCCTTGCCTTTGTCACGCTGATCGACGAGTCGGCGGTGAATAAACTCAATCGCCCCTACGTCCAATCCGCGAGTAGGCTGTGCTGCGATCAACAGATCCGGATTCTTGTCCACTTCACGGGCAATGATCGCCTTCTGCTGATTACCACCTGAGAGTGCTCGAGCAGGTGTATGAATGCTTGGGGTACGTACGTCAAATTCTTCAATCAGCCTTGCCGCATGCTTGTCAATAGCGCCATAATCGAGAAAACCGTTTTTGTTAAACGTTGGGTGGAAATAAGTTTCCAGTACCATATTCTCACTCATAGTGAAATCAAGAATCAAACCGCGTTTGTGACGGTCTTCCGGAATATGAGACAAGCCTGATTCCGAGATGTCACGCGGAGTATGATTGGTGATTTCTTTCCCATTAAGAAGGACGCGACCACTTGTGATTTTGCGAAGACCCGTCAGAACTTCGATGAGTTCACTCTGTCCGTTGCCATCCACGCCAGCAATTCCCAGGATCTCACCGGCGCGCACCTCAAGACTAATGCCATTGAGGGCATTTACACCGCGATTCCCCATCGCCACGACATTCTCCACCGACAGGATTGGTCCTTTTGGTTGCGCTTCCGTCTTGTCCACGCGAAAATTCACTTCTCGACCCACCATCTTGGCTGCCAATTCATCAGGATTCGTATCCTTGACCATAAGAGAGTCGATGACTTTCCCTCTGCGAATGATTGTAACGGCATCACATACAGCCATAATTTCCTTGAGCTTGTGCGTAATAAGGATAATCGTCTTGCCTTCCTTGACCAGGTTATGCATGATTTCGATGAGTTCATTGATTTCCTGAGGAGTCAGGACAGCTGTCGGTTCATCAAAAATCAGGATATCTGCACCGCGGTACAAGGTTTTGAGAATCTCTACCCGCTGCTGCATACCTACCGAGATCTGCTCAATCTTCGCATTTGGGTCAACTTGTAAGCCGTATTGGTTCGACAGCTGCTCGACAGCCTTTACAGCCTGCTTTATATCTATTTGTAACCCGTTTTTCGGTTCATTTCCTAGCACAATATTCTCTGTCACTGTAAATTTTTCTACCAACATAAAGTGTTGATGCACCATGCCAATACCGAGTTCATTTGCTACATTGGGACTCGTGATCTTGACCGTGTTTTCATTAATAAGGATTTCGCCTTCCTCAGGCTGATACAAACCAAACAAAACGTTCATAAGTGTAGACTTGCCGGCGCCATTTTCTCCAAGTAGCGCGTGAATTTCCCCTTTTTTCACGGACAAGTTAATATTGTCGTTGGCGATAATACCCGGGAAACGCTTGGTAATACCTCTCATTTCAACCACTGTTTTTACCGAATTCAACCACGTTCACCCCGTTTTTATGGGTCTAGTAGGTAAAGAACAAGGCTAGTTGCTCGAACTAGCCTTGTCCGCTTGCAGCCTCATATTTCTTACTCAGCAGGTACTTTGATTTCACCACTAACAATTTTTTGCTTGTATTCGTCAGCCAGCTTCAATACGTCTTCTGGTACGTTCTTGCTAGAAGTGTCAGCCAAACCTACGCCGTCTTCAGCCAGACCCAACCATACGATTTTGCCGCCTTCGAATTTACCTTCGATTACGTCTTTAGAAACACGATAAACAGCTTCATCAACACGTTTTACCATGGAAGTCAGGGTAATATCGTCACCGAAAGTCAGGGATTGGTCTTTGTCAACACCGATTACCCAAACGTTTTCACCTTTGGATTTGCGGTCTTTACCTTCGTTGAATACGCCATCGCCAGTACCACCAGCTGCGTGGAAGATGATGTCAGCGCCTTGACCATAGATTTGGGAAGCAGCAGATTTACCTTCGTCTGGCTTATCGAAGAAACCAGTGTAGATCTTGATTACTTCAACGTTCGGGTCAACCGCTTTCACACCCGCTTCGAAGCCTACTTCAAAACGTTTGATTACTGGGATTTCAACACCGCCAACGAAACCAACTTTCTTAGATTGGCTCATTTTCGCAGCAACTACCCCTGCCAAGAAGGATCCTTCATGCTCTTTGAACAATACGGATTCTACGTTTGGAGCCTGTACTTCAGCATCGATGATCGCCAATTTTGCATCTGGGTTTTCATCAGCAACTTTTTTCAAGTGGTCACCCATCAGGAAGCCAATACCCCATGTCAGATTCCAATTGTCTTTTACAAATTGGGTCAAGTTAGGTACATAATCAGCATCACTGGTAGATTGCAGGAAGTTTACGTTTTCCTTTGGCAGGTTCAGTTCTGCCTGAAGCTTTTGCAGGCCTTCCCATGCGCTTTGGTTGAAGGAGTTGTCGTTTACACCACCGACGTCAGTAACCATACCGACTTTTGCCGTTGCAGCAGGAGCTGCTCCTTCAGTACCAGTGCCAGTTTGTCCTTGAGGTGCCTCAGTTTTACTGCCGCAACCAGCCAGTACGAGTGACAGGCTAAGCGTTGCAACAGAGAGGACGGAAAGAACCTTTTTCATGCGAGATTACCCCCTGTTTTTGATGTAAATGAAATTGTTTCATGTGGGTTGCCCCACCGTTACAACCGTCTGCGCACGACATGGAAGTGAATCTTGTCAGCCCGAAAGTAATTGTGGGAAAACAAGATTGGACGTTCGCTCTCATCGTAATGGATTTGTTTGAGCAACAACAACGGCGTCGACTTATCACACTGCAGCAGATTGGAAACCTTTTCATTGTAGCCCATTGGTTCAATCTCAGCGACTGCATAGGAGATGCGAATTCCCGTCGTGCTCTCCAGCCATGTAAAGATAGATTCTCCCCCTGCGGTGTAACCCTCGGGCACCAGGTGTGCGGGAATACGGTCAATGCAATAAACCACGGGCAATCCATCCGCGGTGCGTATACGCTCTACCATGAGTACGCCTTCCCCCGGATTAAGGGACAGACGTTTCCGCTCTTCTTCTGCAGACTCTCCAAAGGAAGTCTTCAAGATTATCGTACCCGCCGTGTAGCCTTGACGCTCAATTGCATCAGTCACACTAAATAGTTCCCCAATTCCTCCAGAAAAAACAGGCTTGGAGTTAATAAAGGTGCCTACTCCATGTCGGCGAATTACAATTTTCTCTTCTTCCAGAAGACGAAGTGCCTCGCGAAGCGTCGCTCTGCTAACGCCCAATTGTTTGGACAGCTCTGCTTCTGATGGCAAGCGTTCACCAGGACGCCTCTGCCCTGATTCGATATCGCTCTTGATTTTATCCATAACCAAGAGACACAATGATCGAGCATTCCCCTTGATGTTCAATGTCATTCACTCCTGCTGTCCAGTTGCCATCCCAACAGGTAGGACGTCAGACCTCTGATTCGTAGAAGACGGCATAACAACAATTTCCTTTAATCTCGTAAGAATTTTACCTTAGGGGCGAATATCATGCAAGCCATATTTTCGTAAACAACATGGTGTTTTACGAAAATATGGCTTGATTTTTACATCGTCTTTCCTATTGCATGGTTACGCCGCAATTTAGGATATATTACTTTCTACGGATGGCCGGGGCAAACGGACTTCTCTGGGCTTACTACCTTCGTAGGGGCCGACGACTCCGTTCGCTTCCATCATATCAATCAGACGTGCTGCCCTCGTATACCCGACACGCAATCTACGCTGCAACAAGGATGCTGAAGCTGTTTGAGCCTCTGAGACGATCTGGACTGCCTGATCGTACAGCTCGTCGTCCACAACTGGCTGCGCTTCTTCCTGCACCTCGCCAGGTATCATCTCTTCGTTGTATCGTGCTTCCTGCTGTTGCTTGACGAACTGAACGACTTCCTCGACTTCCTTATCTGAGACGAACGCGCCCTGTACACGGATCGGCTTGGAAGCCCCCATCGGAAGAGAAAGCATGTCTCCCCTGCCCAATAGCTTCTCTGCTCCCCCCATGTCCAGAATTGTGCGCGAATCGGCCATCGAAGAGACGCCAAAAGCAATACGGGAAGGAATATTCGCTTTAATCACACCTGTAATGACATCTACAGATGGACGCTGTGTCGCGATAATCAGGTGAATACCCGATGCGCGCGCCATTTGTGCCAGACGGCAGATGGCGTCCTCAACCTCTCCAGGGGCAACCATCATCAGATCCGCCAACTCGTCCACGATTACCACGATATAGGGCAGCGGAGCGCCCTCCACATTGGCGTTGTACATTTCGATGTTGCGACTGCCTGTTTTGGCGAACAGGTTGTATCTGCGCTCCATCTCCGCCACCACTTTTTTCAGTGCGACAGATGCCCGTTTCGGGTCTGTCACAACAGGTGCGAGGAGATGCGGGATTCCGTTGTAGACATTCAATTCTACCATTTTCGGGTCGACCATCATCAGCTTGACCTCATCTGGCTTTGCCTTGAACAAGATGCTCATGATCAAGCCATTGATACAAACCGACTTCCCGCTACCCGTAGCTCCTGCAACGAGCAAGTGGGGCATTTTAGTCAAGTCCGCCACGATCGGTTCACCAGAAATGTCACGTCCAAGAGCCACTGTCAGCTTGCCGGGTGCATCCTGATATTGCGGTGCTTCCAATACCTCACGAAGGGACACCACAGCAACCTCCGAATTGGGGACCTCAATCCCGATGGCCGATTTTCCTGGAATAGGCGCTTCAATGCGGATGTCCTTGGCTGCGAGGGCCAGCGCCAAGTCGTCGGTCAGGCTGACAATTCTGCTTACTTTAACACCTGTCGCGGGCTGAACCTCATAACGGGTAACGGCTGGCCCTCGATGAACCTCGGAGACCGTCGCATTGACTCCAAAGCTTTTGAGCGTCTGCACGAGCTTGGCTGCATTCGACGTGTGGTCCACGTCTTTTCCAGATGAAACCGAACGCGGTCGAGAGAGCATTTGTAAGCTTGGCAATTCATAAGGTAAAGCATTGGCCTGATTCTCGGCATTTTCCAGCGTACCGAAGATCTCCTCGTCACCTTCCAGCGTAAAGGTGATTTCCTGAGCGCTTTGTGACGACGGCTCTTGTCTTTTGGATTGTGCAGCACTGCCTTGTGGTCCTTCATCCAACGAGATTTTATCCGTGAAATCGTGGATTACCGGTTGGACAGGAGCTTCTGGCTGGACCTGCGTGTATGTATCCTGCGGTGGCCATCCCGCATCCTGGAGAGGATCAACAGTTGTACCTGCCATCCTTTCCTCCTTAGACGCTTTTTGTGATTCCTTCGCCTTTTTTGCTTCCTCTTTGCGCTTTTCACTCTCTTCTTGCATCAGTTGAACGGACTCTTTTACGGTGTCTTTGGCTTTTCCATAAATTCGCGCAGCTTTGTCTCGCAGAAAAATCAAGATATCCACATACGAGAGATTAAACATGAACATGAGACCAACCAGGAACAAAAAGACAATGATAATGCCTGTACCGATCGTGCCGACGAGGCTGTTGCTGAACGCAAAGACGAGAGCGCCAAGCATTCCGCCTCCTACGCCAGTTGTGGAGACACGCTGACTGTGATCCAGCCACAGCCTGTCCCATGTGACGCGGATGATGCTTTGCTCTGCAAATTTGCCATCAGCCGTAATCTGCTTGTATAGCATCATGTGATCCCAGGTGAAAATGGCAAGCCCGATCAGCATGATCCCCAAAACACGATACGTCAGCTTGGGCCGTTGGCGAGTAAACATCATGTAAAGGGCCATTCCAATTAAGAATACCGGAATCGTAAAATCCCAAGATCCTGCAAAAAAGCGGAAAAGGAATGCTAGTATATTTTTCCCCAACCAGCCGCTCTCCAGAAGGCCAATGAGCGCCAATACGATAATGACAAGTCCCAGCAGCTCTATTTTAACAACCGAGGCCAATGCCGCGCCTGACTGTTTTTTTCCTCTCCTACTCACTGGCACGCCTCCTTTATTCAGCATCAAATTGTAAAAAGGCAGCCGTGTGCTGTTCGGCTGCTGTTCGTACACATTTAGTATAACACAGGAAATTCATAGAAATACAGGACTTCTTAGGAGAACCCTTCCGGCTGTATAGGGATCATTTGACCTGGAGCAAACCTGGGATTGAGGTAATCCTGCGGGTCAGGGCTAATCATTCTGACGATCCGTCCTTCGAAAGGACCTGTTTGCTCGATCAGCATTGTTGCATGGCCGATCGCGACTTCCTTGATCTCCTGTTTTTCTACCTGGTCCATGTTGGCGAAGATCGTCTCCATCGGAATCACGGAGTGGATGATCATTGCAGCATCTTCTCCTCGGTCCGATTTTTCTCGATCAGCTCATTTAATTTCTTCAGCGCCTTGCCCAAGCCTCCTACCTCGTCAATCAACCCGTACTTTACAGCGTCCGCACCGATCACATTCGTACCAATATCTCGGGTCAGCTCTCCTGTACGTAGCATCAAATCACGAAATTGCTGTTCACTGATTTTCGAATGCCGGGCGATAAAACTGACAACACGCTCTTGCATTTTGTCCAGGTATTCAAAGGTTTGCGGCACGCTGATGACCAATCCAGTCAGACGAATGGGGTGAATCGTCATCGTGGCTGTTTCGGCGATAAACGCATAATCTCCTGCTACTGCAATCGGCACTCCAATACTGTGACCGCCACCCAGAACTAGCGTGACCACCGGTTTCGATAAGGAGGCGACCATCTCGGCGATCGCCAATCCAGCCTCCACATCTCCACCAACTGTGTTCAGGATAACAAGAACCCCTTCGATTTTACTGTTCTGCTCTGCAGCCACCAGCTGAGGAATGAGGTGTTCGTACTTGGTCGTCTTGTTTTGGGGTGGGAGCTGGATATGTCCTTCTACCTGACCGATAATGCTCATGCAGTAAATATTGCTCTCCAGCTGAGGGATATTCGTTTGTCCAAGCTGGGTGATGGAATCAATCAACTTTTTCTTGGATTCCTCTGGTGCCTGTGGTGCTGGTTCAACTGCCGGCTCTTGTGCAGGCTCTTGATCTTCAGCAGAAGAGGCCAAGAAGTTTGAGATTTGCTGGTTGCTTGTTCCAGCAAAAAGTGGCCGATTCAAATAATCGGTTAATCCGCGATTTGACATAATCCCTCCCTCACTTTCCTCGTTAGTATGGTTAGGGCGAGGGAAAAAGATGCACCTTTGGAAATGAACAACAAAAAAGAGCCTAAAACCCATTTCATTAGGCTTCAGACTCTTTTGTGCAGGACTTACACTTCCATAATAATCGGCAGGATCATTGGACGACGGCGTGTCTGCTCATACAGATAGCGTCCCAGCGATTCTTTGACGTTATTTTTTAGTGAAGACCATTCATTCACATTTTCTTCCATGCATTTCACAAGTGTTTGGGTCACAATGCGATTAGCCTCGTCCAGCAATTCCTCAGATTCACGTACATAGACGAAACCGCGAGAAATGATGTCTGGACCTGAAAGGATCGTACCATTTTGTTTGCTGAGAGTAACGACAACTACCAGAATTCCATCTTGAGATAGCAATTTGCGGTCTCTTAGTACAATGTTTCCTACATCTCCCACACCCAGCCCATCGATCAGGACATTGCCTGAGTGAACTTTTCCACCATAGCGCGCGTTGCCGCCGGAAATCTCTACCGTATCACCGTTGTCCAGCAAGAAAATGTTTTCCTCCGGAATCCCCACTTGTTCACCAAGAATCGAGTGGCTTTTCAGCATGCGGTATTCGCCATGAATCGGGATGAAGAATTTCGGTTTCATCAGGTTGAGCATCAGGCGCAGGTCTTCTTGACTGCCGTGGCCGGAGACGTGGACGGTTCCGTTTGGTCCGTGGCCGCCATAAATCACGTCGGCGCCGATGCGAGATAATTGGTCAATCGTGCGCGCTACGTACTTTTCGTTCCCTGGAATAGGTGTAGCGGCGATGATAACAGTATCTCCTGGAAGGATATCGATTTTCCGATGGGCGGATCGGGCCATACGAGTGAGTGCCGACATCGGCTCTCCCTGACTTCCAGTAGACAAGATGACCACTTGCTCAGCGGACAGCTTGTTGATTTCATCCGTATCAACGATCAGACCATCCGGAACGAAAAGATAGCCCAGATCACGACTGATGTTGATCACATTTTGCATACTTCTGCCGACAACTGTCAGCTTTCGATTAAATTGTACGGCTGCATCTACAACTTGTTGAATCCGATGCACGTTTGATGCGAATGTGGAAACGACAATACGACCTGTGGATTTGCTGAATACATCCTTAATCGCAACTCCAACCGAACGCTCCGATCCTGTAAAACCAGGTCGTTCCGCATTGGTACTATCCGACATCAAGCATAATACGCCGCGATCACCAATCATCGCCATCTTGGCCAAATCTGCCGTCTGGTTGTTGATCGGTGTTTGATCAAATTTGAAATCGCCTGTATGGACAATATACCCTTCAGGTGTATCCAAGCATACACCGACACAGTCGGGAATACTATGGTTTACACGGAAAAAGGTTGCTTTCATCTTACCAAGGACGATTTCCGAATCACTATTGATCAATACGCGCTTCGTATCATTTAGAATGCCCGCTTCTTTCAATTTTGCTTCAATCAATCCGAGGGTTAGCTTGGTAGCATAGACCGGTACATTCAGGTGTTTCAGGACATAACTCAGCCCACCGATGTGGTCCTCATGACCATGCGTAATAATGATACCCCGAACCTTGTCGCGATTTTCCTCCAAGTAAGTGATGTCCGGAATGACCATGTCTATTCCCAGCATTTCCTCTTCCGGGAATTTCAAACCGGCATCAATCACTACGATGTCATCATCGCACTGTACTACGTACATATTCTTCCCAATTTCGCCGACTCCGCCCAGGGCGAAAATGAGAACAGAGTGATTCGACTTTACCAAAACATGTAACCTCCTATATTTAGTTGTCATTGTACACTCAAAAAACCGCCCCAAATCACTTATTTTCATTATACCCGAAGTGAAAACGTGAACACAAGAAAAAAGAGCCATTCGCAAAGAATGGCTCCAAAAAGTAACATATTTTGATCACATTAAACAAGCAGGGAATGAACAAATGCTTTTTCTTGCTCCGTCAGTTCCACGAGTGGAAGTCGAACGCCTCCTACATCAACTCCGAGCTTATTCAATGCTTCCTTGGTAGGCCCAGGACTCGGATATGCGAACAAGCCTTCGAATACAGGCATGAGCCTACGGTGCAGACTGGCTGCTTCCTTGGTGTTGCCCGCAAAAAAGGCATCGAGCATCTCAGTCATTTGGCGTCCCACGATGTGGCTCGCAACGCTGACGATCCCTACGCCGCCAATAGAGAGAATGGGCAAGGTAAGGCTGTCATCACCGCTGTATACTTCAAAGCCATCCGGGGCATGCTCAATGATCTGAGCAATCTGACTCAAATTGCCGGACGCTTCTTTCATGCAAACGACATTGGGCAGCTGAGCCAATCGCAGTGTGGTCTCAGCCGTCATGTTTACGGCAGAACGAGCAGGAACGTTGTACAGCATAACGGGTAATTCAGTAGCCGATGCCACTGCCTTGAAATGCGCATACAGTCCTTCTTGGGAAGGGCGGCTGTAGTAAGGGGCTACCAGCATGACTCCATCCACGCCAATGCTTTTCACAGCTTGGGTGAATTCAATGCTTGCAGCAGTATCATTGCTGCCAGTACCTGCAAGTACCTGGCACTTGCCTTTTGCATAGCTCACTACATGCTTAAACAGCTCTAATTTCTCCGTATGAGACAAGGTAGGGGATTCCCCTGTTGTCCCGCTTACGACGACACCTTCACTGCCTGACGCCACAAGATGATCAATCAGGCGCTCTGTTTTATCGTAATCAATCTGGTTTTGATCATTAAACGGCGTTACCATCGCGGTAACCAGTCGGCCAAAACGTGCCACTGCCTATCCAACTCCTCTATTCATAATCAAATGGATGTTCCAGATTTACACGTGATGTTGATGAAGATGGAATTGTTGATGCAAGGCACGGACGGCTCTTACCATATCAGACTCATGAACCAGTACCCAGATCGTCGTGTGGGAGTCAGCAGACTGGAGAATTTGAATATCCTCATTGGTCAAAGCTTCTACGATTTGTGCCATGACGCCTGGAACGCCGGTCATACCAGCACCAATCACCGATACTTTGGCACAATGTGGCAAGAGCTGAGGCTCATAGCCCATCTGTGTCAACAATCTCGCCGCTTTTTCCCCCAACTCATCATGAACGGTGTACGCCACTCCCAACGGATTTACGTTGATGAAATCAACGCTGATCGAATTGGTTGCCATCGTTTTGAATACTTGCAGCTGCGTGTCGTACTGCCCTTCTTTGTTCGCCACTTTTATCTGCGTAATGTTGGGGACATGAGCGATCCCCATCACGACCCGATCGTGTACAGTGTAACCAAGTCTGCCTATTTCCAGCATGGTGGTAACCAGCGTTCCGGGGTCGTCCGAAAACGTGGAACGGACGCGAATCGGTACATTCGCTTGCATGGCAATCTCCACTGCGCGTGGATGAATGACCTTTGCGCCCAGATGAGCCATATTGCAAATCTCTGTATAAGTAACTGTGGATAAGGGCTGAGCTTCTTCCACAATCCGTGGATCTGCAGTCATAATTCCTTCAACATCCGTAAATATATCAACCATTTCTGCCTGCAAGGCTACGCCAAGTGCAGTAGCGGTCGTATCGCTGCCGCCTCGGCCAAGTGTCGTAATCTCCCAGTCAGCTGTCCGTCCTTGAAAGCCCGGTACAATCACCACTTGATTTTCTTCCAGTTCTTGTAAAATACGGACAGGGTCAATCGTTGTGATCTGAGCATTGGTGAAATCATCACTAGTAATGATATTCGCCTGCCCACCCGTCAGTATCTTTGCCTGGACCCCGTGAGCATTCAACATGCTGCACATTACGGTTGCGGAGATGATTTCTCCTGTATGCATCAGCATATCCATCTCTCGACTCGGCAATTGATTCCCATTATTGCGAATGAGTTGCAAGAGTGTATCTGTTGCATACGGATCTCCCTTGCGCCCCATGGCGGAGACGACTACGACGAGGGAGAACCCCTCGTCTATCGCCTTTTCTATATGGTAGATTGCCCTCATTCGGCAATCCTCTGTCGTCAAGGAAGAACCACCGAACTTCTGGACGAGAATCTTCACAAACCTCTCCCCTATGCTCTTGCTTTGATGAGTTCCTCAGCGATTTGCACCGAATTCCAAGCAGCACCCTTTAACAGGTTGTCAGATACAATCCACATATGCAGTCCACGAGGATGATGCAGGTCACGTCTTACCCGACCGACAAACACATCCAGTTTTCCAGTAGCATCTGTTGCAAGTGGATACTTTTGCTCTTCCGGTACGTCTACAAGTACGATCCCTGGTGCATTCTCCAAGAGGGATTTCACTTCAGCCAGATCGTAGTCCTCTTTTAATTCTACGTATACAGATTCACTGTGCCCGTAAACGACCGGGATACGTACGCAGGTTGCAGAAACCAAGACCTGCTCATCACCAAAGATTTTTTTCGTTTCGTTGATCATCTTCATTTCTTCATACGTAAATCCATTATCCGTAAATACATCGATTTGCGGAATGGCATTAAAAGCAATCTGATGATGGACGGGAAGCTTACCGACAGGCAACACTTCACATGTAGGTTCTTTTCCGTCCAATACTTCGCGGCTTTGCGCCTGCAGTTCATTGATGGCAGATTGACCTGCACCAGAAACTGCCTGATAGGTGGATACAATAATACGATCTATGCCATAGCGATCATACAAGGGTTTCAGAGCGGCAACCATCTGAATCGTGGAGCAGTTGGGATTCGCAATAATTCCATTATGAGCCAGAGCAGCATCCATGTTTACCTCTGGTACGACTAAAGGCACATTCGGGTCCATCCGGAATGCACTGGTATTATCAATAACGACCGCACCATGATTTACTGCGTGATGAGCCAATTCCTTACTGACTCCACCGCCAGCGCTGAACAAGGCGAAATCGATACCAGCGAAGCTTTCTGGTGTTGCTTCTTCCAGAACAATTTCTTGCCCCTTAAACGTGACTGTCTTACCGGCCGAACGTCCGGATGCGAGCAGCTTCAACTGTTTAATTGGAAAATTACGCTCTTCCAGAATTCGAATCATTTGCTTTCCTACTGCACCGGTCGCACCTACTACCGCGACGTTAAAAGTCAGTTGGTTCGCCATCTCTTACTCTCCTCCTAATCGCGAAAAAACAAATCAATTGGTTTTTCTCTAGTTTTTTTAGTAGTTGAATCTCTCGATAAGCAGGGGTTGCAATTGTCGTCCTTCCATCGCAGCCACACAGGTTTCCACTAACAGGTCCATGCGTGCTACGAGTGAATTAGGCTTTTTGTCCGGGGCATCCTGCCCGAACGGAACGAAGTAGATATTTTTGGCAGCCAACAGCTTGGCAATATTGGCCGCATTTAATCCCAACCCATCATTGGTGGATATGGCCACTACCAGCGGCCTCAGATTACGCATCGTCGCTTTTGCAGCCATCAGCACGGCACTGTCTGTAATCGCATTTGCCAAACGGCTGGTGGTGCTACCTGTACAAGGAGCTATCAGCATGACATCAAGGAGTTTGGACGGCCCCAAAGGCTCAGCCTGAGGAATCGTAGAGATCAGTTCCTCACCCGTAATATCCTTGATCTTCTGTTGCCAGCTTTGCGATGTACCAAAGCGCGTATCGGTAGTCATCAGCGTATGGGAGACAATCGGAATGACCCGTGCGCCTTCATCAACAAATCGTTGGATTTGCGGCATCGTCTCCTCGAATGTGCAATGCGAACCGGAAAGTCCAAATCCAATGGTTTTCCCCTGTAGTTTAGTCATGTTGATTCCCCCTGGATATCGTTTGCTCCGCAATGAGACGAGACAATGTTTGAGCTAAGATTTGTCCTGCGGTTTTTGGTGCAACGATTCCGGGCAGTCCGGGTGCGAGAAGTGCTTTGATCCCTCGTCTTTCCGCGTAGCGAAAATCTGTGCCACCCGGCTTGGATGCGAGATCAAGAATGAACGCCGACTGCGGCATCTGAGCAATAACCTCTGCTGTCAGAATTAATTGCGGGATGGTATTAAAAATAAAATCAACATTCGTTACCTTTTGCCTTAATTCGCTTATATGGAAGGGAGTTAATCCCATCTCATAAATGCGTGCCAAGTGTTCTTGACGCCTTGCTCCTACATGAACATGAGCTCCAAGTGCATGTAATGCCCGAGCCATCGATAATCCAGTACGGCCTAACCCTAATACGATACACTCCGATCCGTGAATCGTAATATCAGTATTTTGAATCGCCATCATTAAAGCTCCTTCCACCGTGGGAATGGAGTTGTAAATGGCTACGTCATCACGATCCAGCAGTTCCACCAAAGGTATATTCTTTGGATCTAAAAGTGCTCGCAGATAAGGCTTTGCTATCCCTGTGTATACCACGCAGTGATCCTGCAGGCAGGCAATGTGCTCTTCTTGCAGCTTGAGTTGTTTGGAACAAAAGATGCTTTCTACATATCCATTGTCATCGGTTCCGACAATAGGTAGGATGAGGGCATCCGCGTCTTTCAACACATCGCATGATAATGGTCTCTTCGTTGCCCCTGTGAAATTGCTTTCCAGGTTGTCGAAGCCGATCAACTTAACAATCGCATCCAGTTGTATGCAGCGTTTTATTACTTCCAACTGGCGCGCGTCTCCGCCGATGAAGGCAACATGTATGCCCGTTAGCATGCTGCGTTCCCCTTTCCACACATTTTACTGCATCTTGATTGAAACGCAAAGGTTTTTCCTCAGGATTGCACAGACGAAAAAAACGTTGCGGTCTACCCCCATCCTATTCGCATGCCCTTGGTTCGGTGACACTGGTGTCTACTTTGGAAAAGCTTGATTCTCCTGTTGTTTTAGCTGGATAATGATCATATCCGGCCCAATTTTGACAATCGAGTTCCACGGTATGACGATATCCTCTTTTTTCTTTCCAAGTCCAAGAAAGCTGCCACCTGGCAATATGATCGATTCGATACTCCCGCTTTCGGGATTGATGACCAGATCGGAGTCGCTGATAACACCCATTCTTTCCCCGGTATCGAGTCCAATGATTTCCTTGCCCCCCAGCTCGCTCAAACGCATATCGCATCTCCCTTTGTCCAAGTGATTTACTGTTGATATACGCAAAAAAACCCGGCCTATGCCGGATTTTTTTCTGTGAAAAACGTCTCGACGTTTTTCATAACAGGGGATGTGACCGCTTGCGGTCAAACACTTTTGTCCCCCGAAGAGAGGGGAAAACGGTCATGACCGTTTTGTTCAGTCAGCTGCTATTTATGGAAGGAGGACATCATTTTTCACATTGGAAGGATAGCTGTCCAGTGGGCTAACCATGGCCAGCGCCATTTTATTGCGGAACAACTCCTGCGCCACCGCCAGAACAGATTCATGGGATACACGGTCAATCTTTGCAAGTATCTCATCGAGGGTGAGATGACGTTCCAGCAGCAGCTCGTTTTTGCCCAAACGGCTCATACGGCTGCTGGTGCTCTCCAGGCTGAGCATGAGACTGCCTTTGAGCTGTTCCTTGCCTTTATTCAGTTCTTTTTCCGTGATGCCATTCTCCGCTACATCTCTCAAAATATGGGTGACGATATCAAAAACCTGACCCACGTGTTCAGCAGCAGTGCCGGAATAGATCGTAAATGTACCTGCTTCCTTGTAAGAAGAATGGTACGAATAAACCGAATAAGCCAGTCCTCGCTCCTCCCGTATTTCCTGAAACAGTCTGGAACTCATGCTGCCACCGAGTACATTGTTCAACAGCACCAAGGAATACGAATTTTCATGTCCAACCTGAAAGCCGGGAAGAGAGATGCACAAGTGCGCCTGCTCTGTTGATTTTTGATGGGCGATGATCTCCCCCGCAAATGGTGGTACGGTCAGGCTGACTGGTGCACCTTGACGTTGAAAAGCAGAAAAACGCTTCTTGATTTCTTCAATCAGGGAATCATCGTAGTTTCCTGCAACCGTAATCATGGTATTGATCGGCAGGTATCGCTGCTCGGTATAACGCAGGAGGTCCTCTCTTTTCAGACTGCGCAGCACATCCTCTGTCCCCAGAATGGAGTAGCCTAGTGGGTGATTACTATAGCTGGCGCGGCTGATCAAATCGTGAACGAGGTCATCCGGCGTGTCCTCGTACATACTGATCTCTTCGATGACAACATTCTTTTCTTTTTCTAATTCTTCGCTATCAAACACGGAGTGAAAAAACATATCCGCCAAGACATCCAGTGCAATCGGAGCATGCTGATCGAGAACGCGAGCATAGTAGCAAGTGTATTCTTTAGAAGTAAACGCATTCACATTACCGCCAATCTCATCGAAGGTTTCGGCAATTTCCTTCGCAGAGCGAGTTGTCGTTCCCTTGAAGAACATATGCTCTAAAAAATGCGAGATCCCATTGTTTTGTTCATTTTCATATTTCGAACCCGTACCTACCCAGATGCCGATAGCAACAGAGCGCACAGACGGGATTTTTTCCGTTACGATCCTCAGACCGTTTTCACACGTATGACGTTGTATCACACAAATCCTCCTTGGTGAATCTTTTCGTCTCTCTCTGATTTATCAGGAGCAATCCTGTAAACACGTCTAACTATAGCAAACTTCCTGCCTCTCCACAACAAATGAGCACAGTCAGCTGTTTTTTGGGAAGCGTTTGCTGGAAAGCAGTTCGGATACGGTCGTCGGCACCAGCCCTTTTTGTTTGGCAAGTGTCAGCAAATGATCCAGGCTGGCTTCTGAGGCGGCAGTCGGATGCATCAGGACGAGGACGCCATTTTCCATCTTTTTCGTGATCCGTTGAATGACCGTTTGCGGTGAAGGTTTTTGCCAATCTATGGTGTCCGCCGTCCATAATATAGTCTGCATCTGATAGGAGGAGTGGGCGATGTCGACGACTCGTTGATTAAAAGAGCCAGATGGAGGAGCAAATAACGTGGGTCTACTTCCGAGCGTTTGAAAAACGACTTCCTGTGTACGATGGATTTCCTGATGGATCCGATCCACACCCAAGTTTTTCATGTCCGGATGAGAATAGGCATGATTTCCGATTTCGTGTCCGCGCTGAGCAATTTTTTTGACTTCATCCGGGTACTTTTTAGCCCAAGAGCCGTCCAGGAAAAAAGTCGTTTTTACCTGATGTTTATCCAATGTGTTGAGCATCGAATCCAGATACTCATTCCCCCAGGCGACGTTAACCATGAACGAAATGGCCGGCTTCATAGGATTGCCGCGATAAACAGGGTGAGCTCCCAGTTGTTTCAAGGAAACGGCTGGCTCTACTTCTTTGTACACGAGTAATTCGGGTCCAGGGTTTTTAGCGGTCAACATCTTCTCGAGAGATGCTTCCACATCCACTATCAAACCGTTGTAACCAGGTATGGCCTTCCAGGTCTGATCGACCTTCGCGTCAATCGGCGCTTCCTCCCGTCCCTCTTTCCATTTTTCAATCATTTCCCGCAAACGTTCCTTCTCGTCAACATTCACGGAAACAGAAACCGCTTCTTTCTCTTTTATTGTATGAACGTAATGGTCTATTGGTTGGAAATTGATGATGACGGTCAGTAATGTCGCCCCTACGATGGTAAGCCAAAGCCTCCTCTTTTCGCGCTTCATGGAACCATTGCCCCCTCCAGAACGTACAAGTTTCTCTTGTCCAATCTATGTGCGGGAGCGAAAGGTTAGAAGAAAAAAGAAAAAGCTTCCGTACACGAAGTTTTCTTCGGGTGACGAAGCCTTTTGTGGGTAAATTATTCAGCTTGAGCCGGTGCAGATTCAGCCTGCTTGGCTGCAGCTTGTTCTTTCAAAACAGCTTTACGGGACAGATTGACACGACCTTGGTCGTCAATTTCCGTAACCTTCACTTCTATTTTATCGCCGACTGCTACGACATCTTCAGTCTTGGCCACGCGTTCTTCAGCCAGCTGGGAAATGTGGCACAATCCTTCTTTGCCTGCGAACAGCTCTACGAATGCGCCGTACTTCTCTACACGTTTTACTGTACCCATGTAGATTTGTCCAACCGCAACCTCGCGAACCAAGTCTTCAATGATCTGTTTCGCGCGCAGGTTTGCTTCATGGTTGATGGAAGCGATGAAGACACGTCCATCTTGCTCGATATCGATCTTGACGCCTGTTTCCTCGATGATCTTGTTGATCACACGACCCTGAGGACCAATGACATCGCGGATTTTCTCCGGATTGATGGACATCGTCATGATTTTTGGAGCGTAAGGCGAGAGCTCTGTACGCGGCTTGGAAATCGTGCTCATCATGTGCTCCAGGATGTGCAAACGTCCAATGCGAGCTTGCTCCAGCGCCAATTGCAAAATTTCACGGTTGATACCCGAAATTTTGATATCCATCTGGATCGCTGTTACGCCTGCTTCGGTACCTGCTACTTTAAAGTCCATGTCACCCAGGTGATCTTCCATACCTTGAATATCGGTCAGAATGGAGAATGTTTGCCCATCCTTGCCCATAATCAAGCCCATCGCGATACCTGCTACCGGAGCCTTGATCGGTACACCCGCATCCATCAGCGCGAGTACGCTTGCGCAAATCGAAGCCTGAGAGGTAGAGCCGTTGGATTCAATGACTTCCGATACCAATCGAATGGTGTACGGGAATTCGGTTTCACTTGGAATGATCGGCTCAATCGCACGCTCACCCAACGCACCATGTCCAATCTCGCGACGACCTGGCGGGCGCAATGGACGTGCCTCTCCCACACTGTAAGGCGGGAAGTTGTAGTGATGCATGAAGCGTTTGGACTCTTCCAAACCCAAACCATCCAGAATTTGGACGTCTCCCAGCGCACCCAGCGTACAAATGCTCAGAGCTTGTGTTTGTCCGCGTGTAAACATACCGGACCCGTGCGTACGAGACAGGATACTTGTTTCACTGGAAAGTGGGCGGATTTCATCAAGTGCTCGTCCATCTGGTCGTACTTTTTCATCGGTGATCAAACGACGAACCTCGTCCTTGACGATGTTGCCGAGAACCTCCGAAATCATTTTTTCGTTCAGCGCAAAGCTTTCGGGATCTTGCGCTGCGAAATGTTCCAGCGTTTCTGCCTTGATTTGGTCGATAGCATCGTAGCGAGCTTGTTTTTCCTCGATACGGACCGCTTCCTTCATGCGTGCTTCCGCAACGTCACGAACAGCCTGATCAATCTCAGGATTGACTTCATGCAGGATTACCTGCATTTTTTCTTTCCCGATCTCAGAAACGATCTGCTTTTGGAACGCGATCAGCTTCTTGATCTCTTCATGTCCTGTCATGATCGCTTCCAGCATAATGGCTTCTGGAACCTGATTGGCAGAAGCTTCTACCATGTTGATAGCTGTTTCAGTACCAGCTACTACGAGGTGAATATCACTTTTTTCCGCTTGTTCAACGGTAGGATTCACGATAAATTGACCGTCTACGCGGCCAACAATCACTCCAGCGATCGGGCCTTCAAAGGGAATTTCAGACACGCTTAATGCTGCAGAAGTTCCGATCATCGCGGCGATTTCAGGTGAACAATCCTGATCCACGGAAAGAACGGTATTTACAATTTGTACATCGTTACGAAATCCTTCTGCAAACAGAGGACGAACCGGACGGTCAATCAAGCGGCTGGCCAGAATTGCCTTTTCGCTCGGACGTCCTTCTCTCTTAATAAAGCCGCCAGGAATTTTCCCAACCGCGTAGAGACGTTCCTCGTAGTTTACAGTGAGCGGGAAGAAATCAAGCGCTTTTGGTTCCTTCGAGACCGTCACTGCAGACAGGATTGCCGTATCGCCGTACCGAACCAGAACCGATCCCTGCGCTTGTTTGGCCATTTTGCCAAATTCGAGCGTCAGTTTGCGGCCTGCCAGTTCGAAGTCATATGTACGGTATTGTTGCTCCATGTTGCTAGCAGTCCTCCTTCACGACAATGTGCATATCTACACTTTGTTTTCTACCTGTATGTATTATTTCCTGCCATGATAAAAATTAAATGGATACCATTGGCAGTCTTCCCGGATAATAAAAAAAGCTTCTATTGAAGCTATTTTCGAATCCTTTTCATACGTACGGACGAGCTTGCCATCCAAGAGGCAGCAAGCCCCATCCAATACAGTAAGAAAAAGCGGGTAAACCCGCTTTTTCAAGACGTACCTTAGCGACGCAGACCCAAACGGTCTACTACGGAACGGTAACGTTGAACATCTGATTCTCTCAAGTATGTCAACAGGTTACGACGTTGACCTACCATTTTCAACAGACCGCGACGGCTGTGGTGATCTTTCTTGTGCGTACGCAGATGTCCGTTCAGGTTGTTAATGTTTTCGGTCAAGATAGCGATTTGCACTTCTGGAGAACCAGTATCGTTCTCATGAGTACGGAATTCTTGAATCAATTGAGTTTTACGCTCTTGAGTCAATGCCATCTAGACTCACCTCCTTGTATTTATACCGTTAGCCGAGTCTGCCGTCGGTGAGAATCGGTCAGCCAAGCCACGGTTATCTGTACAACGTTATGAATTATATCATACCGATTTGCGAAAAGCAAAGTGAAATCAATAACTAGAATGAATCTGCAAATCGTTGTTTGGCTGTAGCGACATCCTTTTGAATCTGTGCGATCAGCGCATCTACTCCTGCGAATTTTTGTTCTTCACGAATATAGAAGAGTAGCTCTACTTCCACATCTTTGCCGTAGATTTCGCCTGAGAAATCAAACAGGTGAACTTCTAGCGATTTTTCTTTCTTCTCCAGCTCAAACGTCGGTTTGATACCCACATTCATCACGCCAAAGTAGGATTGCTGATCGACGGTAAAGCGGACACCGTATACGCCGTTCTTCCCGATCAGATACGGTGCTGACACAGAGACATTGGCAGTCGGAAAGCCAATCGTGCGCCCCCGCTTGTCGCCATGAACCACAGTACCCCGGACCTTATACGGACGCCCCAGCAGATGACGTGTCTGTTCCACATCTCCATGATGCAAATACTCGCGGATGATGGTGCTACTCACCTTTTCCCCCAGACGATTGACTGGCCCGATAATATCTACACCGTATCGACCATGGCTCATTTCCTGCAGGGTTTGTGCGGTACCCATCCCGCGGTGTCCAAACGTATAATCAAAGCCGACCACCACCTGGCGGCAGGATAACGGCATCAGACAATCCGTGATGAAATCCTCGGGATACACTGCCGCAAAAGCAATGTCAAACTGCATCACGTACGTCTTCTCCACACCCATCTTTTCAAACTGCTCCAGCTTGTCAGCCAAAGGTGTCAAATAACGGGTATATCCGCTTTGCCCCAAAACCTCACGAGGATGGGGATCAAAGGTGAGGACCGTACTTTGCCAGCCATTGGCTCTGGCCGTATCGATCGCTTTTTGGATGACGCGTCTGTGTCCGATATGCACGCCGTCAAAATACCCCAACGCAATCGCAGTGGGTGTCGCCTCCTGAAAATCTTTGGGTAATGGATAGGTTAAGTATATCGTTTTCACAGTTACACCTCGGAAGGAAAGACTTTTTCTGCTTTGGCAAAGAGGCCTTTTTCCCCTCGGCATACACGATGGATACCGAGCAATTGCTCACCGGCAAACAGGCAGATTAAGCTCCCTTCCTCCGCTTCCACTCCTGGCAATCCAGTAGTCAGACCATTGAGGACAGCCTTGGCGCGTTCTGGCTTTACCTGAAAAGATGGCAGAAAAGATACTGCCTCACGGATGCTCAGCAACGGACAGAATATGTCTTTGCCCTGCGCTGCCATTTCTTCCAATTCTCCTAATGGGATCGCTTCCTGCTCTGTAAACGGGCCGCTCTTGATACGCCGCAACAGCTTCATATGGGCAGGATACCCCAGAGCACGCCCAAGGTCAACACATAAGGTGCGCATGTAGGTGCCTTTTGAGCATGTGCACGTAAAACGAACGTCCACCATACCCTGCTCCACACTTACCTCATGCAGGGTCAAATCGTAGATCGTAACCTTGCGAGCCTGTCGCTCCACGACAGTTCCTTCCCGCGCCAGATCGTACAGTCGTTTGCCATTTACTTTCACCGCAGAGAACATGGGAGGTACTTGTTCAATCTCTCCGATAAAGCGCTGGAACAGCTCTTCGATACGCTCTCTGGTGATTGACGTTGTCGCTACTTCCTTTTGCTCGGTGATTTCGCCCGTCGCATCCTCCGTCGTCGTCGCATACCCGATGCGCATCACGACATCATAGCGTTTGGGTAGCTCCTGCAAATACTCGACCAGTCGGGTGGCATGCCCCACACAGATCGGAAGAACGCCTGTAACTTCGGGATCGAGTGTACCGGTATGACCGACTTTCTTTGTTCCGTACAGTCGTCGAATTCGTGCCACACAGTCATGCGAAGTCATGCCGGCAGGTTTATCCACAACCAGTACGCCACTTACATTACTCATCAACCTTCACTCCTACCGCTTCCCCCAGCACCTGCCAAACTTTTGACTGTACGTCTGCAAGGTTTCCGCGCATGGTACAGCCTGCTGCCTTGGCATGCCCGCCTCCGCCAAAATGCTTGGCAATGGCAGACACATCAACGCGATCACGGGCACGCATGCTCACCTTTATCACTCCAGGCTCCGATTCTACAAAAGATACACCGACCTCGACGCCTTCAATGTTTCGGCAGTAGTTGACCAAACCGCCTGCATCTTCACGTGCGGCATTCTCCTGGACAAAATCCTCAGGCCGAACCGTGATGGAGGCGACCAGGTTTTGATGAGACAGTGTGAGGGTTTGCAAGGCCCGACGCAAAATTTTCACATGGGCAAACGTGATTTCTTCCAGGCAGCGCTCGGCTACATCCCCCGGTTTGACTCCATAATGGAGCAGTTTGGACGCGATCTCCATCACACGTGGAGATGTGTTAGAGTAGCGAAAGCCTCCTGTATCTGTCAGTAAGCCTGTGTAAACGCAAAGAGCCAATTCCTCGTCGAAACTGACGCCTGCTGCAATAGCGACATCATACAGGATTTCAGCCGTAGCGGCAGCATCTGTGCGAATCAGATTGACAGTACCAAACCCATCATTGGTCGGATGATGATCGATATTGAGCAACACCGCCCCAGACGCAAATAAAGACCGTACATCGCCCATCCGCGACTCATCGGCACAGTCTACGGCGATTACGGCCCCGAACGTATCGTCCAGCGATTCCTCCGAAAGATTGCGAAGAAGATCAAAACGAGGCAAAAACGAAAATTTAGCCGGAGTCTCTCCTTCGTTGACAACTATGTATTCCTTGCCCAATTTCTCAAGCATCAAGCAGACGCCCAATGCAGAGCCCGTGGCATCGCCATCCGGATTCACATGAGAAAGAACCAGGAAGCGGTCGTGCTCCTGCATGAATAGGGCCGCTTCCTTTACTTGATCACCATTATGACTCATCCCGTTTTTCCCCTTCAGTGGAGATTTCCCGCAGGATCGTTTCGATTTTGGAGCCGTAGTCGATCGATTCATCCAGCTTGAATACAAAGTCCGGGATATGGCGCAGCTTTACTCGTTTGCCGATCTCCGTGCGCAGATACCCCTTTGCTTTATGCAAGGCAGACAGTGAAGCTTTACGCTCTTCCTCGCTGCCAAAAATGCTGACGAATACCTTAGCAAGCTGCAAATCGCTTGTTACTTCTACATCTGTAACCGTGACGAAGCCAACCCTCGGGTCTTTCAGTCCACGCTGAAGAACGAGACTCAGTTCTTTTTTAATCTCTTCACCCACGCGGCTCATGCGTGTTTTGTTCATTCCTTTTCACCTCCGTCGGCTGCTCTAACCGTAGTATTCCGTATCGACATGAATCAACTCCACGTCGGGATGGTTTTCCACCAATCGAATAGCAGCCTGCATCTCTTGCTGCAAAAAAGAGATTTCATTAGCAACGGCAGCGATACCCAATTCGGTACGCTGCCACTGCTCCTGATAAGCCACCTCCGCTGCGGAAAGATTAAACCGGCTCCGCAGCTTGCCAATCAGACTCTTGACGATGGCTCGTTTCTCTTTCAAGTTTTGGCATGCGGGCAGAAACAGTTCAATCCGCGTACCTGCAAACATTATTGTTTCACTTCAACCATGACGAAGGCTTCCACAACGTCCCCGACCTTGAGGTCTTGGAAGCGTTCCAGGGTCAAACCACATTCGTAGCCGGCATTGACATCCTTCGCATCGTCTTTAAAGCGTTTCAAGGTCTCAAGCTTACCTTCGTAAATGACAATACCTTCACGAATCAAGCGAGCACCTGCATCACGGCTCAGTTTTCCTTCCGTCACATAGCAACCGGCAATGTTACCGATTTTGGAAACCTTGAAGACTTCGCGAATCTCGGCTTGACCGATGATGCTTTCCTTATAAACAGGATCCAGCATACCTTTCAGTGCTTGCTCGATCTCTTCGATGACGGTGTAAATGACGCGATGCAAACGAATGTCGATCTTCTCTTGCTCAGCCATGCTGCGCGCATTTGGTTCAGGACGTACGTTGAAACCAATCACAATTGCATTTGAAGCATTCGCCAGTGTCACGTCTGATTCGGTAATCGCACCTACACCAGTATGAATGATCTTCACACGTGTACCATTCACATCGATCTTCTCCAAGGAACCACGGAGCGCTTCTACGGAACCTTGTACGTCCCCTTTTACGATCAGGTTGAGTTCCTTGATGTCGCCTTCCTGGATGTGTTGGAACAGATCGTCCAGGGATACGCGCGTATTTTCACGACGCTCGGACTCACGTTGCTTTGAGGCACGCGCTTCACCGATCGCACGCGCTTTTTTCTCATCCTCAAACACCCTGAATTGGTCGCCGGCTTGAGGTACATCGTTCAGTCCTGTAATTTCTACAGGTGTAGACGGGCCAGCTTCTTTCAGACGACGTCCCTTGTCGTTCACCATCGCACGGACACGACCGTAAGCAGAGCCCACTACGATTGGGTCACCCACATGGAGTGTACCCTGCTGAACCAGGATAGTAGCGACAGGGCCACGACCTTTATCCAGCTCAGCCTCTACGACAGTACCGCGAGCGCGTTTGTCCGGATTGGCTTTCAGTTCCTGCACTTCAGAAACGAGCAGAATGTACTCAAGCAGCTCTTCGATACCGATACGTTGTTTTGCGGAAATTGGCGAGAAGATCGTTTCGCCACCCCACTCTTCAGCAACCAATTCGTACTCTGTCAGCTCTTGCTTGATACGATCAATATTTGCTTCTGGCTTATCTACTTTGTTGACAGCCACGATGATCGGTACACCAGCTGCCTTGGCGTGGCTGATCGCTTCCACAGTTTGTGGCATGACACCGTCGTCGGCAGCAACTACCAGGATCGTAATATCCGTAATTTGTGCACCGCGTGCCCGCATGGTTGTAAAGGCGGCGTGACCAGGTGTATCCAGGAAGGTAATCTTCTTCCCTTTGATTTCTACTTGATAGGCACCGATATGCTGCGTGATACCGCCCGCTTCGCCGGAAGCGACGTTCGCAGAACGAATAGCGTCAAGCAAGGTCGTTTTTCCGTGGTCAACGTGACCCATGATCGTCACAACTGGAGGACGCTCCAGCATTTTTTCGGGTTCGTCTACTTCTTCCAATGTCTCGAAGTTGGTTTCGTCGATGACGATTTTTTCTTCGACTTCCACATTGTACTCGGCACAAATCAGTTCAATCGCATCTTTTTCCAGGTACTGGTTGATCGTAGCCATAATACCCAAATTAAACAACTTTTTAATGATTTCCGCCGGTTCCTTGCGCAGTTTTACCGCCAGCTCATTTACTGTAAGCGAGTCCTGGAAGGTAATTTTGGTAGGTGGCTCAATGACTGGACGGGGTGCTGATTGCTGACCTCGTCCGTTATTGCGGTTTCTGCCTTGGTTGCGGTTATTCCCACCACGGAACGGTTGGCTCTTTTTATTGTCTTCAAATGTCTTTTTAGTTGGAGGTGCTTTCTTGATCTTCTCCCGTTTTTCGGTGCTAACATTGGACGGAAGCTTCACTTTGTCTTCAAAATCGTCTCCAGTGCGTCCTTCCACTTGCGGTGCCGCATTTTGGGTTTGCGGTGGACGTTGCTGATTTTGATTTTGTGGGCGATTTTGGTTCTGTGGTCGTTGCTGGTTTTGCGGTCTTTGTTGATTCGATGTCTGCGGTTTGCGGTCAGTCGGTTTTGCGGGTTGACTTCTCATATTGTTAGGTTTTCTCTCCTGATTCTTCCCCTGATTTTTCCCCTGTTGAGGACGCTGTTGATCGGGACGGTTGCTTGGGTTGCTTCCTCCACGATCACGATCTGCCGGACGTTCCACGTTCTGTTGCTGTGCTGGCTGACCCTGGCCCGATTGTTGGGATCGGGTTTGTTGTCCTCTGGAGTCGTTGGGGCGTCGTTGATCGTCTGCTTGTTTCGGTCTTGCGGCGGCTGCTGGTGCAGTGCGCTGTTCCGGCTTGGACCCAGCCCGTAACTTGGCCATATGATCCTCGATCTTCTTGATCGTCCCTTCTTCCATGATACTCATATGATTTGCAACTTCGATATTTAAACGTTTTAGTAAATTGAGGATTTCCTTACTGCTCATGTTGTGTTGTTTGGCATATTCATACACACGTGTCTTCAAATGTACTCCACCCTTTCGTAAATTAGGTGAGCAGACGCTGAATGCTTTCCGCCAACTTCCCATCCGTTACCGCCACGGTTACTCGCCCATCTTTTCCGATCGCGTGTCCCAGTGAATATCGGTCTGACGTGGTTACACATGAAACACCGTAATAGGAACATTTGTCTTGCACTTTTTTGGCGGTATTCCCAGATGCATCAGCCGCGAGCAACACCAGTCGGGCCTGACCGCTACGAACAGCCTGCAGGACCATTTCCTCTCCGGTAATCACTTTCCTTGCTCGCATTGCCAATCCGAGCAGCTGAGCTGCCTTTGGGTTCATCGACCCATCATCTCCATCCAGTTATCGCGAAAAGCATCGTACTTCTCCTGGGTAATGGACATGTTCAAGGCGCGCTCCAGCACTTTTTTCCATTTTCCAGATGCAAAAGCATCCGGTTTCAGGCAGCTATCCTGCCGACATACATAAGTCCCACGTCCGGCGGCCTTTCCGGTCAAATCGATGACGATTTCTTCATCGGGCGTTCGGACTACACGGATCAATTCCTTTTTTGGAAACATGCCTTGGCAGACAATGCATTTACGCAAAGGGATCTTTTTTTGCTTCATGATTATTCGTTGTCCGCTCCTTCATCGCCCTCAGGTAATTTCGGATAGACGATGCCTTCTTGATCAGCTTGTGTTTCGCTCTTGATATCGATTTTCCAGCCAGTCAATTTGGCAGCAAGTCGAGCATTTTGACCGCGCTTGCCAATTGCAAGTGACAATTGGTAATCAGGTACGATGACCCGGGTTACTTTATCGGCTGCATTCACTTCAACATGCAATACTTTTGCAGGGCTGAGTGCATTCGCCACATACTCGGAAGGATCTTCCGACCAGCGTACGATATCGATCTTCTCACCTTTTAGCTCAGTAACAATCGTCTGTACGCGCATGCCTTTAGGCCCTACACAGGCACCTACAGGATCCACGTCAGGATTGATGGAATGAACAGCGATTTTGGAGCGATCTCCAGCCTCACGAGCCACAGACTTGATTTCCACGACACCGTCGTAAATCTCTGGCACTTCAAGCTCAAACAAGCGCTTCAAGAGTCCTGGATGAGTGCGGGAAACGACGATCTGGGGACCTTTTGTGGTCTTTTCCACCTTGATAATGTACGCCTTTACACGATCCTGTGACTTAAAGTCTTCGGAAGGCATTTTTTCCGTAATCGGCATAACCGCTTCTGCCTTGCCCAGATCAATGTAGTAGTTGCGTGCGTCCATACGCTGAACGACACCTGTGACGATATCGTCTTCGCGTTCGATGAATTCGCTGTAAATCAAGCCCCGCTCTGCCTCACGGATACGTTGAGTAACGACCTGCTTCGCTGTTTGTGCAGCAATGCGTCCAAAGTCGCGCGGCGTTACCTCGATCTCCACGATATCCTCCAGACGGAAGTTCGGATCAATTTCTTGAGCTGCCTCAAGAGAAATCTCCAGACGTGGATCCAGCACTTCCTCCACGACGTTCTTGCGTGCGTACACGCGCACTAGTCCAGAATGACGATTCACATCCACCCGCACGTTTTGTGCAGAGTTGAAGTTTCTTTTGTATCCAGAGATAAGAGCTGCTTCAATGGCTTCGATCAGTATATCTTTGGAGATGCCTTTTTCTCTCTCAATGGCCTCTAATGCCTCAATAAAATCGCCGTTCATGACTTGCGTTGCCTCCTCCTTTACTACCACCAACCCTGTCTATTAAAAGACGATTGCCATACGGGCCGTGTCAATTTGCTCTTGGGAAATGATGTACGTTTTCTTCGCTTCTTTAACCGTGAGTTTGCCATCCTCAAAGGATAGTAGTTCACCCTCGAACACGCTAGCTCCTTCTATCGGTTCTTTGGTCGTAATATTTACGTGTTTGCCGACAGCTTTTTTGAAGTCTTTATCGTTTCGCAGCGGACGCTCTGCACCCGGTGACGAGACTTCTAGAAAATAAGCGGTTGGAATCGGATCCGTTTCATCAAGCTTCTGGCTTAATTTCTCGCTCACAAGGGCACAGTCATCGATGTCAATATTGCCGACTTCATTGTCGATGAACACGCGCAGAAACCAGTTGCTGCCTTCTTTTTTGTACTCGATGTCAACCAGTTCCAGCCCCATCTCACTCACGATGGGAGTGACCAGTTCGGTGACAATGTCCGTTACCTTGCTCAAGCAAGTACCTCCTTTATCCGGTGAAAAATGAAGCATGAGGTTTGGCCAGAAAGAAAGAGTGGGTTTCCCCACTCTCGATCTGTCATGCGTATAAAACCAGTATTTCCAAAAAAATTATAGCATAACAGCCCTTCGCTGACAACCTTTGGATGATTCGGGGGTCTTTTGTGCGCTTTAGAACAGGGATAGCTGATTGGATTCTGGCAATCCTTTCAAGGCCCCTTGCTCCTCGAGGTATTCCAAAATGGTTTTGGAAATGCGTGAACGCGACAACAAATCTTCCTTGGAGAGGAATTCTCCGTTTTCGCGAGCTTTCACGATGGAAATCGCGGCGTTTGTACCAAGCCCAGGGAGCGCGTTAAATGGAGCGAGCAACGAGTTTCCTTCGATCAGGAAGCGAGTTGCGTCTGAGCGATACAAGTCTACGTTGGCAAAAGAGAAGCCGCGCTCCACCATCTCCAGCGCCATTTCCAAAACAGTAAGCAGGGCTTTTTCCTTCGGTTGGGCGTCATGACCCTTGCCTTCAATCTCCTCGATCTTCTGCCGGATCGCAGCAGATCCTTTTACCATGAGGGGAATGTCAAAGTCATCAGCGCGTACGGAAAAATAGGTCGCGTAGAACTCAAGGGGTCGATGCACCTTGAAATAGGCGATCCGTACCGCCATCATGACGTATGCGGTAGCATGGGCTTTCGGGAACATGTACTTGATCCGCTGACAGGATTCGATATACCAGTCCGGGACGTTGTTCTTGCGCATCTCTTCCTGATCTTCCTCCGGCACGCCTTTTCCTTTCCGCACGGACTCCATGATTTTAAAGGCTCGGGATGGCTCCAGTCCTTTATAAATCAAATACACCATGATATCGTCGCGGCAACCGATTACGTCCGGCAGCTTGCACGTACCGTTGCGAATGAGTTCCTGCGCATTATTCAGCCAGACATCTGTTCCGTGAGAAAGTCCCGAGATCTGTACCAGCTCCGCAAACGTCGTCGGCTTGGTGTCTTCCAGCATCTGACGGACGAACTTGGTGCCAAACTCCGGTATACCCAGCGTTCCCATATTCGAGCCAATCTGCTCAGGAGTCACACCCAAAGCTTCAGTAGAACTGAAGATCGACATCGTTTTCTTGTCATCCAGCGGGATGGTTTTCGGGTCCATCCCCGTCAGATCCTGCAGCATCCGAATGACGGTCGGATCGTCGTGTCCGAGAATGTCCAGCTTCAACAGATTGTCATGAATGGAGTGGAAGTCAAAATGCGTCGTGCGCCACTCGGATTCATTGTCATCGGCCGGGAACTGGATGGGGCAAAAATCTTCAATTTCCATGTAGTCTGGGACGACGATAATTCCGCCCGGGTGCTGACCGGTAGTCCGCTTTACACCGGTGCAGCCGTTGACCAGGCGAGCGACCTCGGCATTGCGCAAGGTCAATCCGCGCTCATCTGCATATTTACGCACGTAACCGTAAGCGGTCTTTTCCGCTACCGTTCCAATGGTCCCCGCACGATAGACATAATCTGCTCCGAACAGCTCCTGCGTGTACTTGTGCGCACGCGGCTGATAATCCCCGGAGAAGTTCAAGTCAATATCCGGTACCTTGTCTCCCTTGAAGCCCAAGAACGTCTCAAACGGAATGTCTTGTCCATCCTTGGCAAATGGAGTACCGCAGGAAGGGCAATCCTTGTCCTCCAAGTCAAACCCGGAGGCGATCGATCCGTCCGTAATGAATTCACTATGCTTGCAGCTAGGGCAGCGGTAGTGCGGCGGCAGCGGATTCACCTCGGTAATCTCGGACATGGTGGCCACGAAGGACGATCCCACGGACCCCCTGGAACCTACCAGGTATCCGTCATTCAACGACTTGGTCACCAGGCGCTGCGAGATCAGATAAATCACGCCGAAGCCGTGTTTGATAATACTGTTCAGCTCTTTTTCCAGACGACTTTCCACCAGCTCAGGCAGTGGATCTCCGTACAAAGAACGGGCTTTGTCATAGCACATCTGGCGCAGCTCTTCATCTGCTCCCTCGATGATCGGCGTGTACAGCTTATCCGGAATCGGACTGACATCCTCGATCATGTCAGCGATCAGGTTGGTGTTGGTTACGACAACCTCTTTGGCCGTCTCTTCACCCAGGAAGGCAAAGGCCTCCAGCATCTCTTCGGTCGTAAAGAAATAGAGCGGCGGTTGATTGCCGGCCGTAGGATCTCCCTTGGAGAGCAGGAAGATGTCCCTGAAGATATCGTCCTCCGGATTCAGAAAATGTACATCCCCCGTCGCCACCACAGGCTTGTTCAGTTCTTTTCCCAAATCCACGATCATGCGATGATAGCCCTTCATGGTTTCCAGAGAAGGGATTTCTTCATTGCGCAAAAGCGGAGAATACTGCGCGACAGGTTGAATTTCCAGGTAATCATAATAAGCTGCGACTTCTTTCAATTCCTCCGGTGATTTCCCCCGCAGGATCGCCTGCATCATCTCGCCATCCTTGCATGCCGTTCCAATCAGAAGCCCTTCGCGGTACTTGCTCAGCTGGCTACGCTGGATTCTTGGCCATCGGTAAAAGGTCTCCACGTGAGAGCGGCTGACGAGCTTGTACAGGTTCTTTAGCCCCTCTTTGTTTTTCACCAAAATGGTGGCGTGAAAAGGACGGCTGCTCTTGTAATCCGCTTCTTCGTTGCTCTTCTCATTCAGCTCGGCTAAAGTCTTAATCGATGCTTCTTTTATATCCTTGAGCATCTGCTGGAATACGTGCGCCAAAGCGACAGTATCATCCAAGGCGCGGTGAGCATTGATCAGCTCGACATTAAACTTTTTGGCCAGCGTGCCCAGTCGGTAATTGCGCATCCCTTTGTACATCAAGCGAGCGAGCGGCAGCGTATCCAAAAATGCGTTGTTCCAAGGCTCCATGCCGACTCGTTTGGCACATGCGTTGATAAACGCCTTATCAAACTCAGCATTGTGTGCGACTAGTACGGCATCTTGAGCAAAATCCTTGAATTTGCGCAGAACGACGTCCAACGTTTCCTTCCCGCGCAGCATTTCATTGGTAATTCCGGTAATCTCGGTGGTTTTCGGTCCAATTTCCAGCTGTGGGTCGATCAGCTCTGTCCATTGATCTACGATCTCCGAGCCTTTCATTTTGACCGCAGCGATCTCGATAATCGTATGTTCAGCTGCATTCAGACCTGTCGTTTCCGTATCGAAAACGACGTATTCTATATGCTCGTCGATCGGCCGGTTATTTTCCGATGTCAGGTTGTAGACGATGTCGATACCATCCTCTACGACATAGGCTTCCATCCCCAGAATGCATTTGATGTTGTTCTTCTTGGCGACGGAGTACGCTTCGGGAAAGGCTTGCACCACACCGTGATCCGTGATGGCAATCGCGGGATGGCCCCATTTGGCGGCTGTAGAAACGAGTGATTTGACTGACACCACTGCATCCATCGCACTCATGGGTGTATGACTGTGAAGCTCAACACGTTTTTCTTCCGCCTTGTCCTTGCGTACCACTTGCTCAATCTGATTGAGGTCATTGGCATTCATCACCAATTCCCGCATGAAGGTATCATGCTGTACGCTTCCTCGTACTTTCACCCACATGCCGTCCTTGAGTGCCTCCAGCATCTTGACGTCTTCCTTGTCGCGGGAAAAGATCTTGACCGTCAAGGAATCCGTAAAGTCTGTTACACAGAAGGTCAGAAGATGACGGCCGCTACGTAGCTCTTTTAGCTCTACGTTAAAGACCGCACCCTGAATGACAATGCGCCGTTCTTCATCCTGAATTTCATGAATAGGGATCGGTGCGTCCTTGATCTCATACCCAATCATCATCGTCGTAATGGCTTCAGACTTGTCGCCACCTTTACTTTCCTTCTCCTGCTGGACAGCGGACATCACGACTTCTACCAATGCACGTTCTTCTTCATCCCTTTGCTCGACAAAGGCCTTGTATGCTTCATCGCTTTCCTCTGCGTGGAAGCTAAATCGCGGTACACATCCCGTCGTCTGCTCGAACATGGCAATCAGCTCCGTATCGGCCTTCTTGCGCTTGATCATTTCAACAGTCATTTCCGTTGGCAGATATACTTTTACCTCTTGCTGCTCCACCAGCTTTCTCGCGCTTCGCATGGTGACAGCCAATGAATTGAGACTCCCCTCCAGACGAGACAGCAAAACCTCCCAGTACTCATCAACAGCGAGTTCAAGCGGAGGTAGCTGGCGATAGCGAAAGAACACATCCACTTCTGCCAGATGCGAGAAGGTCTGTGTCAAACGCTGAGTGAAGGCTTGGAACACTTGTGCAGGTAACAGGGATGGCAGCGTAAAATGAAACACCCACTTCTTGTTTTGCTTAAACAACTCCAGCTTGTCTATTTGTCCGTCTAGGAAAAAGCGCTCTACCCATTCCGCTGGTACGTCCATTTGCTTGATCAACAGGGAGAAGCGATGTTTTTGTTCTTGTAAACGGTCCACGATACTCCCACCTTCCCATATGAAAACCCCTATTGAAGCCTCCCCAAAGAGGAGCGTTCACTGTGTAGAGGCAGGTTTTAGGCTGCAACGACAACCAAGCTGCATAGACGACTATGCTGCCCTCATGCCATCGTGCATGAAAAAGAGGTACTCCCGATGTATGAGGGAAGTACCCCGTAATTTTCGACAAAATCCTACTCAAATCCTGCTTGCTTTTTACTCACCGAACAGTTCTGCCCCCGTGTGATCGATGCTGGCCAAAAGCTTTTTCACAGTTGGTACGAGCTCGTCCAATTTTACGTTATGTGTCTCGCCCGTTTTACGGATACGAACTTCTACCGTACCTTCTTGAGCCGCTTTATCGGATACCGTGATGCGCAATGGCAAACCGATCAGGTCAGCGTCCTTGAACTTGACACCTGCACGTTCTGGACGGTCATCGAACAAGACTTCCACTCCCGCACGATGCAATTGCTCAGTGACTTGTTCGCTTGTCAGTCTTTGCTCGTCCACTTTTACATTGACCGGAATGACATGTACGTGGAAAGGCGCAATGGCTACAGGCCAGATGATTCCGTTCTCATCATTGTTTTGTTCGATGGCAGCAGCAATCGTACGCGACACGCCAATACCGTAGCAACCCATGATCATCGGTTGGCTTCGTCCGTTTTCATCCAGGAAGGTGGCACCGATCGCTTGAGAGTATTTTGTACCCAGCTTGAAGACATGACCTACTTCTACACCGCGTGCAAACTTGATTGCACCGCCAGTACGTGGGCACTCGTCACCTTCTGTGATATTGCGCAGATCTGCAAAGCGTCCTACCTTGAAATCGCGACCGATGACTACATGAGCCAGGTGGTAATCAGCTTCGTTGGCACCGACGATACCATCATGGACATCCTGCACATGATTATCCGCAATGATTTCCACCTTTTCAGGATCGAGACCCACAGGACCCACAAATCCAGCTGGTGCACCGGTCAATTCGCGAAGATCTGCCTCTTGAGCCATTCCCACTTGTGTAGCGTCATAAAGATTTTTCAGCTTCACTTCGTTTAATTCATGGTCACCGCGAACCAAAATCATAACGAGCTTTTCATCTACGCGGTAGATCAGGCTTTTGATGATTTGTTTGGCATCGACGTTCATTGCCTTCGTCAATTGCTCAATCGTTTTGACTCCTGGCGTATGAACTTTTTCAAACGCAGGTACTTCACCCTCTGGCTTTGCGGAAGGCTTGTACACGACTTCTGCCTTTTCCAGGTTGGCAGCAAAATCGCCTTCTTCTGAATAGGCAATCGTATCTTCTCCAATTTCGCACAGTGCCATGAATTCATAGGTACCTTTACCGCCGATTGCGCCAGCATCCGCCTCTACAGCACGGAAATTCAGACCGACGCGGGTAAAAATGCGTGTATAGGCGTCATACATGGCTTGGAAGTTGATATCCAATCCTTCTTGCGTCGTATCGAAGGAGTAGGCGTCCTTCATAATAAATTCACGGCAGCGGATCAAGCCAAAACGAGGTCTTACCTCATCCCGGAACTTCGTCTGAATCTGATAGAGGTTGATCGGGAGTTTTTTGTAAGAATTGATCTCGTCGCGAATCAGACTGGTAATGACCTCTTCGTGCGTCGGTCCAAGTGCAAAGGAACGATCATGACGGTCCTGCAAGCGGACCAACTCGGGACCATAAACATCCCATCTCCCTGTCTGATGCCACAATTCTGCGGGCTGCATCGCTGGCATCAACAGCTCTTGCCCACCCGCGCGATTCATCTCTTCACGCACAATAGCTTGGATTTTATGCAGAGTGCGGAGTGCCAGTGGCAGGTACGTATAAATACCGGATGCCAGCTGGCGAGCCATTCCGGCACGAAGCAGCAGCTTGTGGCTGGCAATCTCCGCGTCAGCAGGCACCTCCCGTAAAGTAGGAATCAACATTTGGCTTTGCTTCAACACGTGCGTGTCCTCCTTATGCCTCATCAGCAATCAACGTCTTGATCTCCAAAAAGCCTATTTTACTTGAGCAGGCTTTTGCTCATCTACCATTTCATTGATTTCTTTCATCAATTCTTCAAACAGTTCGTCTTCTTTCACTTTCCGTATAATTTCACCATTACGGAAAATCAGTCCCTCACCGTTTCCGCCAGCTACCCCTACATCTGCTTCACGCGCTTCACCTGGCCCGTTCACGGCACAGCCCATAACGGCTACCTTGAGCGGTACTTTCAGCGTCGAAATCGCGTCCTCCACTTTGGTTGCCAAACCGATCAGATCGATGGCGCAGCGTCCGCAGGATGGGCAGGCAATCACGACAGGGTCGTTATTCACGATATCCAGGCTGCGCAGGATTTGCTTCGCGACCTTGATTTCTTCCACAGGATCAGCTGTGAGCGATACGCGAATCGTATCACCGATTCCCATCGACAGCACGGTCCCAATCCCAACTGAGGATTTAATACTTCCAGAAAACTGAGTACCCGCTTCTGTCACACCCACATGCAAGGGATAATTGCGTTTTTGTGCCATCAAGGAATACGTTTGGATCATCGTTGGCACGTCTGATGATTTTAGCGAAATGACAATGTTGTCATAGTTGAGATCTTCCAAAATTTCTACGTGATCTATCGCGCTTTCCACGATTGCTTCTGGAGACGGATATCCGTACTTCTCCAGCAAGCGCTTCTCTACAGAACCGGAGTTTACCCCGATTCGAATCGGCACGTTGCGTTCCCGGCATGCTTCCACAACACGTTTCGTTTTTTCTTTGGAGCCGATGTTGCCGGGATTGATCCGAATCTTGTCAATCCCGCTTTCCAGAGCAATCAGAGCCAACTTGTGGTCGAAGTGAATGTCGGCCACAAGCGGCAATGGGGAGCGCTCTTTGATCTGTTTGATGGCGCGAGCCGCATCCTCGTTGATGACGGCCAGGCGTACAATCTGACAACCGACATCATGCAGCCGTTGAATCTGGGCAAGTGTGCTTTCTACATCGCGCGTATCTGCGGTCGTCATCGATTGGATGACCACACTTTTCTGTCCTCCGATCTGCACTCCTCCAACAAATACCGGTTTCGTCTCCTCGCGCTTGTACATTTTGCACCATCCTTTATATTTGTCTGTCATTCATCATCATGTATTACGTCGCTATGCAAACAATCGTTGCAAGTCATTCCAGGTCACAACCAAAATCAAGAGCATCAAGAAGGCGAAGCCAAGGAAGTGAACCATTCCTTCCTTCTGCGGGTCAATTGGACGCCCACGAAGAGCCTCCACAGCGAGGAAGGCAAGTCTCCCTCCATCTAATGCTGGTAGCGGCAATAGGTTAAACAGTCCCAGGTTAATGCTCAATACAGCAGCCCATTGCATCAAGACTGCCATCCCCTGTTGAGCAAACTCTCCCGTCATTTTAAAGATCCCTACTGGTCCACTCAAATCATCCAGACCTACGCCGCCCGTAAACAGCATACCGAGACCTTTCAAAATCATGACCGTAAATTTGTATGTCGAGGTAACTCCGTATTTCAATGCCTCACCAGGTGCAGAAGTCAGGGATTGGGTAACCATGATCTTCCCGATGTTGTTCTCATCTGAAGTCACTTTTAGTGGAACCTTTGAAACTTGACCCTCACGCTCGATTTCGAAAGTCAATTCCTTATTGGGCGACTTGCTGACAATCTCGACGACCTGCTGCCATGTTTCTACCCGTGTCCCCTCGATAGAGAGCACCTTATCCCCTTTTAACAAACCAGCTGCAGCTGCTGGACCTCCTGCTTTTACCTCACCGATCAAAGGTGCATCATTGGGCACACCGTATGAAAGTCCCAGTGCGACAAACAAGACAAAGGCGAGCAGAAAATTGGCTGCAGGACCGGCAAAAATGGCCCAAAAACGCTGGGACACGCTTTTCCCTTTAAACTGTCTATTCAATGGCGCAATTTGAACCTCACGCCCATCCTTCACCAATTGCGCCTGTGGATGAATGGAGAAATTGCGTTGTTCTCCGTCCACTTCCATCGTCACCGTCAGCGCTTCTTCCAAGTCATAGCGGAGCACGGTACCCGTAATGGCTCTCGCTGAACCGCCACTCTGCGCGCCATCTAACAGAAAATGTGTGACCTTCCCGACAGCGTCGCGCTCGATCGCTATTTCCATATTGGGTTGTAGCATATCCATTTCTGGGTCTTCTCCGGCCATGCGCACCATCCCACCGATGGGCAACAATCGAAGCGTGTATTCCGTTTCTCCCCTTTTCACGCTGAAGATTTTGGGTCCCATACCTAGAGCAAATTCACGGCACAAAATGCCCGCTCTTTTCGCTAAAAGAAAGTGACCCAGCTCGTGAAAGAATACAAGAGCACCAAACACGACTACGATCGCAAGAACCGATTCTACGGAATCCAGATTGGGTAAAGGCAATTGAACAGCCACCTTTCATACCAGTATCGTACTGCCTTAACCGTTATTTACGAACGCCCGTGCTTGCGAGCGAGCCCATTGGTCAGCAGCAAAAATCTCTTCCAAAGTAGGATTTGTAATTCCTTTGTGAGCATCACAGGTTTTCCGTACGATTTGTTCAATCGCCTGAAATCCGATAGAGCCTTTTAGAAACAGATCAACGGCAACCTCGTTGGCCGCATTCAATACAGCCGTGTAGGTACCGCCTGCTTTTCCACACTCATAGGCCAATTGTAACAGAGGATAACGCTCAAAATCCATGACAGCAAAATGAAGCGTACCCAGTTTTACCAAGTTAAGAGGCTCTGTTTGCAACGGCATGCGTGTCGGATAACTGAGCGCGTACTGGATCGGCACTCTCATGTCAGGAGTACCAAGCTGCGCCATGACTGCACTATCCTTGAATTCGACCATCGAATGGATGATGCTTTCATAATGCAGAATGGTATCGATCTGCTTGTACGGCAAATCGAATAGCCAATGTGCTTCAATCACTTCAAAACCTTTGTTCATCATTGTTGCCGAATCGATGGTGATTTTTGCACCCATGTTCCAATTGGGATGTGCCAATGCTTGTTCAAGTGTTACGTTGGCCAACTCATCACGTGTCAAATGACGAAAGGATCCACCTGATGCTGTGATGATCACTTTCGATACATCTTCACGCCGCTCTCCTTGTAAGCATTGGAAAATAGCCGAATGCTCACTGTCTACTGGAATAATCTGAACACCTTTTTCCTTAGCGGCCTTCATCACTACAGGCCCTGCGCTCACCAGTGTTTCCTTGTTGGCAAGACCAATCGTTTTTCCCTCTTCGATGGCTGCCAAGGTAGGCGCAACCCCAACACTGCCAACTACCGCAGTCATCACAAAGTTGGCTTCTGGATGACGAGCGACCTGCTCCAATCCTTCCGCTCCCACGGCAATTTCTGGCTTGGCTTCAGATCCCAGTAACCCGCGCAGGGCAAACGCAGCTTCCTCCGTACCGACAGAAACAAGTTGTGGCCGAAACTTCTTCACCTGCTCCGCCAGCACCTCCACATTGGTCCCGGCTGCCAAAGCGACAACCGAGAAGCTCTCAGGGTGCTGTTCAACTACGTCTAGTGTGCTTGTTCCAATTGAGCCTGTGGAGCCCAAGAGCGCTATTCGTTTCACGCTACTCACCCTCTATATCTCTTTCTATATGCGTCCCATGTCAGACAATACCTAATAGATGCAACACCGGAAAAACAAGGAGCATGCTGTCGAATCGATCCAACACGCCACCATGGCCTGGAATGATATGCCCAGAGTCCTTTACCCCGTAATGACGCTTGAATGCAGATTCCACCAAATCCCCTAACTGTCCAACGATCCCCGTCACAAGAGCAACGAGTAGGGCGTCTGTGATTGAAATGGAGCCCGTAATAGCGTTGACTCCCATCACTACCACTAGAGCTGCGAGCAGTCCTCCCAGCGCTCCCTCAATTGTTTTGTTCGGACTAATCTCCGGCCAAAGCTTATGTCTCCCCATTGCTTTGCCGATAAAATAAGCTCCCGAATCCGTTGACCAGATGCCAAAAAAGACGAGGATCGTAATCATCAATCCGTCGGGAAGGTTTCGGGCTGCAGCCATGAATGTAAAACCGTAGCCTATGTATAACGCTCCTACAATGGTAAGAGCGATGTGTTCAATGTGAAACTGATTTTTCCGTAATACGGAGTATATCAACAGCATCAGGAAGACGGGCAGCATCAGATCCGGTATGCTGATGTCCACCCAGGCAGAAAAGGCAAGGGATGGCCAGACAATGCTGATCATCAACACATATCCCAAAATCTCTGCCGTCAAGTACTGTTGAAGCCCTGCCATCCTCATAAATTCAAACAGGCCCACAGCGGCCAAAGCTAGAACAAGCAGGGAGTACCACGCATTCCCCAAATAAATCAGGAAAAGAAATGCGATACCGCCAATCAAGCCTGTTAAGATTCGTTGCTTCAACTGATTCCACCTCTCGGCTATACCGCCCCGTAGCGACGAGCTCGGCCTTGGTATTCCACAATGGCTTGATAAAAATGATCTCGGGTAAAATCAGGCCAAAGGACATCCGTAAACCACATTTCTGTGTAGGCTAGTTGCCACAGCATAAAGTTACTTAGACGAATTTCTCCACTGGTTCGAATCAACAAATCAGGGTCTGGAATATCGCTAGTATACAGGTAGCGGGAAATATACTGTTCATTGATCTCTTTCGGGTCGAGTTCTCCTGTTTTGACAAGTTCAGCCAATTCAGCAAAGGCGTTGACGATTTCATCACGTCCCCCGTAATTGAGGGCAAAATTAAGTTGTAAGCCCGTGTTGTCCTTTGTTCTTTTTTCCGCTTCCAAAAGGGCGTCCAACGTATGACCTGGCAGCTTATCCTTGCTCCCAAGCATCCGAATTCGCACCCCCCGTTCAATCAATTCATCCAATTCTGTCGACAAAAATTCTTGTGGAAGCTTCATCAAAAAATCTACCTCGTCACGAGGCCGCTTCCAGTTTTCTGTTGAAAAAGCATACATGGTCATGTAGCGAACGCCGAGTTCGTCTGCTGCTTTGACGACGTCCTTTACCGTTTTCATTCCTGCTCGATGACCGGCCACTCTGGGAAGATTGCGCATATTGGCCCACCGACCGTTGCCGTCCATGATTACTGCTACATGCTCAGGAATCTTGCCGGAACGATCCAGTTCAGTCATATCCAGTTGTTTTTCCTTGCGGGTCCATTTACGCGCTAGATGTTCTAACATAAGTGTTCCCCCGTAATGAGAGATATAGACATACATCCCCCTCCATAGAGGGGGATTCTTCTTTCCTTACACTTCCAAGATATCTTTTTCTTTGTCTTTTACAATTTTGTCTACTTCGGCAATGAATTTATCCGTTGTCTTTTGAATGTTGTCCTGATGACGACGAGATTCGTCTTCAGAGATAGTCGCCGCTTTTTCCAGCTTTTTGATCTCGTCATTGGCATCACGACGAATGTTACGGATCGCTACTTTTGCATCTTCACCGCTTTTTCCAGCCAGTTTCACCAATTCCTTACGACGCTCTTCTGTAAGCGGAGGAATAGCGAGTCGGATAATCACACCGTCGTTGGATGGCGAAATTCCAAGATCAGATTGTTGAATCGCGCGATCGATTTCTTTCAAAGCTGCTTTGTCCCAAGGCTGAATGATAATCATGCGTGGTTCAGGCACGCTGATATTCGCCAGCTGGCTGATCGGTGTCGGTGAACCGTAGTAATCAACCACAACGCGATCCAGCATGGCTGGGTTTGCACGTCCAGCGCGCAGGGTATTGAGATCTTTCTTCAAACTTGCTATCGCTTTATTCATACGATCTTCCATGTCTTTCGTTACATTTTGTGGCATCATTATTCCCCCTTTACTAGAGTACCGATTTTCTCACCCATTACAGCACGGCGAATATTGCCTTCTTCCGAGATGTTGAAGACGATTAACGGAATACTGTTGTCCATGCACAAACTGGATGCTGTAGAGTCCATTACACCTAGTCCCTTATTGAGAACTTCCAGGAAGGTGAGCTTATCGTATTTTTCCGCATTTGGATCCAGGCTAGGATCAGCAGAGTATACGCCATCAACCTTGTTTTTCGCCATCAGGATTACTTCTGCCTCGATCTCAGCAGCCCGCAAAGCTGCAGTGGTATCCGTAGAGAAGTACGGATTGCCTGTACCCGCAGCAAAGATCACGACTCGCATTTTTTCCAGATGACGAATGGCACGTCGACGTATGTATGGCTCAGCTACTTGTCTCATCTCAATGGAGGTTTGTACGCGAGTTGGAACATCCACTTGCTCCAGTCCGTCCTGCAAGGCGAGCGAGTTCATGACTGTAGCCAGCATGCCCATGTAGTCAGCTGTAGCACGGTCCATGCCCTTGGAGCTTCCGGAAAGTCCGCGCCAGATATTGCCGCCACCGACTACGACAGCGACTTGTACTCCCAACTCTACAATTTCCTTGATCTGATTGGCGACGGAGAAAATAATTTTCGGGTCTATCCCGTATCCTAATTCTCCCGCCAGAGCTTCCCCACTTAATTTTAACACAACGCGTTTATAGGCAGGAATTGGCATATGAAACGGCCTCCATTCATGAGTCATTCTCTGTGTATTGCCGGATTCCTTCCGACACACGCGGGCACATCTGCTTTTTACGTGCAGGAGAGTTTCACATATGTGAAACTCTCAGTTCGAAAATAGGGAACACAAAGGTGTTCCCTATTCCCCTTCTTATTGCTTATTCACTTGCGCCATTACTTCAGCAGCGAAATCTTCTTGCTTCTTCTCGATCCCTTCGCCTACTTGGAAGCGAACGAATTCTTTCAAGGTAGCGCCAGCTTCTTTCAGCAGTGCAGCAACCTTCTTGTCTGGATCTTTAACGAATGGTTGTTCAACGAGTACGTACTCTTCGAAGAACTTGGACAGGCGGCCTTCCACCATTTTTTCTACGATATTCGCAGGTTTGCCTTCAGCCAGCGCTTGGTTTTTCAATACTTCGCGCTCGCGTTCGATCTCGTCTTGGGAAACCTCTTCACGGTTTGCAAAGCGTGGGTTGGACGCAGCTGCGTGCATACCCAGATCTCTGGCCAGCGTTTCGTCTTGGGTACCTTCCAGAGTAACCAGAACGCCGATTCTTCCGCCCATGTGCAGGTAAGCACCGAACGCACCAGCATCCGATTTTTCGCTTACGAAGAAGCGACGGAAGGAGATGTTTTCACCGATTGTGGAAATTTTTTCGTTGATAACGTGAGCGAGTGTTTCTCCAGCACTCTTGAAAGGTTGCTCCAAAGCTTCTTCAACCGTAGCAGGGCGTTGGCTAACCACGTGTTCTGCAATGTCTTTCACCAGAGCTTGGAACTCAGGGTTTTTTCCTACGAAGTCTGTTTCGCAGTTCACTTCAACGATTGCTGCAACGTTGCCAGCTACTGCAGTAGCAGTCAAGCCTTCTGCTGCAATACGTCCGGATTTTTTCGCTGCTTTTGCGATACCTTTTTCACGGAGCAAATCGATTGCTTTTTCCATATCGCCTGCTGTTTCTTCCAGCGCGCGTTTGCAATCCATCATACCTGCGCCTGTACGTTCACGCAGTTCTTTAACCGCTTGTGCACTAATTGCCATTGAGAGAAACCTCCTTGATAAGTTACCGTCTAAGTATAGCCTTTCTAACTACCGCTTGCAAAAGACTCATTCATTTCGTCAAAAAAGGGTGGACGGGGGGTTCTGACACCCTCAGTCCACCCTCTCACACATGCTTACGCAGTTGTTGTGGTTTGTTGCTCTGTGCCTTGGTTGCCTTCGAGAAGGGCATCAGCCATTTTCGCAGTAAGCAGTTTTACTGCGCGGATAGCATCGTCATTACCAGGGATCACATAGTCAATCTCGTCTGGATCGCAGTTGGTGTCAACGATCGCAACGATTGGGATACCCAGTTTGCGAGCTTCAGCAACAGCAATGCGCTCTTTGCGTGGGTCGATGACGAACAGAGCGTCCGGCAGTTGATCCATATGAGCGATACCGCCGAGGAATTTTTCCAGGCGATCCATTTCTTTACGAAGTACGATTACTTCTTTTTTAGGCAGAACTTCAAACGTGCCATCTTCTTCCATACGTTTCAGCTCAGCCAAGCGAGATGTACGTTTTTTGATGGTTGTGAAGTTAGTCAGCGTACCACCCAACCAGCGTTGGTTGATGAAGTAGTGACCTGTGCGTTCTGCTTCTTCCTTAACGGATTCTTGTGCTTGTTTCTTCGTACCAACGAAGAGAATTTTTCCGCCGTTTTGGGAGAGCTCACGTACGAAGTTGTAAGCTTCCTCAACTTTTTTAACCGTTTTTTGCAAGTCAATAATGTAGATACCGTTACGTTCGGTGAAGATATAGCGAGCCATTTTCGGGTTCCAACGACGAGTTTGGTGACCAAAGTGAACACCAGCCTCGAGCAATTGTTTCATCGAAATTACTGCCATATTTCACACCTCCTTCAAAATGGTTTTTGTGATGCTTCCCTCCGCCTCACCGCATTTCTCAGCAAAACTACCAATGGTAGCACCGTTACTGGGATTGGTGGACGTGCGAATTTCAACACCGTTAATGAATATATCATATGGGTGTTTCAATTGCAACAAACGAATTCCCTTTTTTTCGCAAAAAAAAGCCGCCTATCTCTTGGGCGGTGTAGTGATTAATTTAACGATCTCTTCCTCTGTTGCTGGAACCGAAAGCTCGTAGGTTCCAACGCGGATTCGATTCAGTTTGTTTTGTGACCGCAACTCATCCACAAATGAATTGTCAGCAGGCAAAATGTTTTCTGCAACCAAAATTTGTGCTACCTTTTCAGCTGTAGCCTTGTAAGGGACGGTAAAGGAAGCAGTCTGGGGCGCTGTCGGTGCGTCTGCTACCTGTGGGGGAGCCGTTTCGGTCACGGATTGTGCCGCTGGTACTTCAACAGGCGAAGAAGCTTCTGGCTCGGGTACAGAAGGAGTCTCAACGTTGTTGACCTGTGGTGGGGTTACCTGATTCACCTCAGGCTTGTCAGGGGAAGAGGGAGGAGTCGCAGCTGGCTTGACGTTTACTTTCTTTTCACCTTGCCACTGCTCGTACTCTTCCTTGTTCAGTACGACCATCTCCATTGTCTTTGCTGCTTCTTTTATCTGATCTTCGGTCATGGCACCAGGTGCTGAAACGGAAACCGGCTTGGGCGCAGTAAGTCCAATGATTGCGGTGGCAACCAGAATCCCTGCACCAAAGCCTGTCAACAATTCTCGTTTACGCATGGGCTTGACCCCTCTCATGCTTTGCTGCCAGCATAAAGATCAGATCAATCTCACCGCGCCCAGCTCCTAGGCGCTTGGCTATCTCATCGGGTGACAAACCCTCTTTTTCCAACTCAAATACTCGGCGATAGCGTTCCTTCAAGGCAAGCATATCCACATCCACTTTTTCCTTCTTTGTACTGCCAGACTCAACAGATACGGACTTGGGCTCTTCTCCTTGGGGGGGATTGCCAAGCCGTTCCAATTCATCAATACGCTTTCGCAATAGCGCCATCTCTTGCATGAGATCAGAACGAGTCTGCTGTAATTCCGCAGTCGCCATCTCTTGCTGATGCTTGATTTGTTTGCCGAATCGTTGCAAGCCACGCTCCAGCTCTGCCTTGTCCGTCGTGCGCTGTGTCAGTAATTCAGGATTGACATCATTTGTCTCTTTTTGCTTGATGATCAAGGCAAGCAGCATGATGACGATCCCTGCTCCGATCAAGATGATATACACTACGTCCATCCTAGCCACCCTTATCTTGGCATGTCTTGATTATTTATCTTCTATAATATACATGGATTATAACGAAATATCGATAAAACGCCCGCGTAAAGGATCACGCATGTCCACGGCTTCTGCCGTTTTCTCCTCGGTCGTCGAGTCTGAACCCGTAGTTGTCAGAATCGCTGCAGGCTCGTCTTTTTTTTTCTGCTTTTGTTCGCGTTCACGGATCATGCCTTTTTCCGTATGCTCCACATCTATAGGTCTCTGGCGATTGTGCTCATCCAGTTGCTTACGCTCATCATGTAACAGCACTTGTTCATGAGTGGGGCGTTGGAGTTGTTGCTCCTGAATTCGTCCTACTTCTGTCATGCGAGGAATGGCCACCTGCAATTCAACTGCTTTCAGACTCATTGTGCGTAAGCCCCCTTCTCTCCCTGCAAGATTCACCAGAAGTTACGTAGCGCAGGTTCCCTACATCAGTGTGGCTCCGGTAATCTCCCCGTTTAATACCATGAAGCGAGTTCTGGCATACTCATGCTTGATAAAATGGACCAGCTTCCCAAACGTCATCTTGATACCTGGATACATACAGGTATACACTTCGATAGCGGCTGGGACTTCTCCTACCAATTCCGCTTCTACTTCTTTTTTGCGTGACTCCAAATTCTTTACTTCTTTTTCCAGGACTAAGCGTGTATTCGCAAGCTTGACCTGCATCAGGCGCTTGTCAGCTGGCAATTCGCCACTCACCTGGAGAATCTGATTGATAACCCCTAAGCCTTGATCTGTTTTGCGCAAATTTTCATATACATTTTGCAAATCTTTTTGAATCGAAGCCAATTCCTGGCGAAGCTCCGGCTTCACTCCGACCTCAAGAATAGTAGGTGTCGCGCTTGTATTTCCGTACACACGAGCTGCAATCTTTTCGCCGGCTTGCAAAACGCCACCAATAATGATTCCTTTGGCGCCATTGCACAAAATTTGTTTGCCAGCGCGAACAGTTGAGAACATGATGCTTTGCGAAACAATGACCTGATTTCCAGCAGTCACATTAGCATTTTGAATAAAGGAGGTTTGCACATTGTGTCCCGCTTTGATCGAGCCTTTATCCTGAGCGACAATGCCACTCTTGATTTCAATCGATCCTTGCGCTTCCAGCTCCGCACCTTCAACACTTCCGAGGACACGGATATCGCCAGAAGCTTTTACACGAAAACCATTCAGGACGTTCCCGCGAATGACCACCGTTCCCACAAAATCAATATTGCCGACTCCAAAATCGACATCCCCATTCACTTCAAAAATGGGGAATACGTTCATCTTGTCCCGATCAGTGAAAGAAACCTGTCCGTCTATGGCAGCATAAATCATCGTCCGCTCTTGATTTTGCACGACGTTTTTTCCAGGCTTGAGTACGGGTTCCTTTCCGGCTTTGGGCGCGATGGGCTCTCCGGTAACGGAAGTACCTGGTTTGCCAGCGGTAGCTGGTTTTTTTCTAGCCAAAAGTTGACCCTTCGCCACATTGGGAATACTGGTGAGATTGTAGAAATCGACACGCCCATCTTCCATTTCCTTGGGTCCATCTTCTTCTTGAACCGAAGCCAAGTAAGGGTACTCGATCGAACCATCTACACCATTGACAGGGGGCTCTCCGCTTGCCACGTTCAACAGCACATTCAGAAATTTTTGAGGCATCATACACAAGTTGCTTACAGCATCTTTACGGATTCCATAGGACACTCGATGCTGCTGCAGCGCTTTGTATACATCGGTTTCGGTAATGAGGATATGTTCCAGCTCTGTTTCTTCCGCTCTTAGAATGATTCCGGCTTCCAATTTGTCGGGTGATATTTTTACCTCTAATTGATATTGCCTTGTCCCTTCCATCATTCTACCCCCCCTCTTAAATCTTTGGGATTGTTAGGATTGCCGTCGTACGTGTTCCCTCAGAATTTAGATCAACTGAGACTTCCACCTGGATAATGTAGAGCGCAGTCGGAATAACGCCTTGGAGTGAAGTTGAGAAATTCGGGATGGTGACAAGCTCATGATTTCAGCGATCTCTGATAATGTCATTTCTTCGAAGTAAAACAACGAAACCACTATTCTTTCTTTCTCAGGGAGCTTGTCAATTACATTTACCAAGACTTCTTTTAAACTGGAAACTTCTGCAACGGTTTCTGGTCGAGGAGTTGCTTCATCCACGATGTATGAATGTCTGGCTGTTTTTTGTTCTTCCTCGTCTCCCACCGCTTCATCGATCGAGACCATCGTCGCGAGGGACGTCTCATAAAACACTTGCTGCAATTCCTTTTCGCTGATCCCCAAATGTTTGGATACTTCTTCATCGCTCGGCATCCGCAGTGACTGTTGTTCCAAATAGGTATATGCTTCTTCTATTTTTTTTGCCTTGTCTCGAACTGTGCGTGGAATCCAATCATTCTCACGCAATCCATCGATCATGGCACCCCGAATCCGCCACATAGCGTAAGTCTCAAACTGAAGACCACGGGTATGATCAAATTTTGCCAGGGCATCCAGAAGGCCAAAGCGACCGTAGCTGATCAAGTCGTCCTTGTCGACATTCGCAGGCAGGTTGATTGCTACCCGATTTGCCACCTTGTCTACCAATGGCAAGAATTGAGTAACGAGATCCACTTCTGCCTCGCGACTGCCTTCTTGTTTCCACATAACCCATTTATCAAATTCTTTAGCTTTTTCCTGACTGGTTAGCCGTGCCACGAATTAGTCACCAACCTTTACTCATCTGATAAGCGCCTAATAACCTCTGCAACGGTGGTGGGATCCTCAGTTAAGGGATTGCGTTCCGGTTGTGCAAAAGTGAGCGGTGTAAATGAATCCTGCTCATCAGAATCCTCGACCTGCTCACCGGTTGGATGAGTGGATCCAGGAGACTCTGCACTCCCTGCTCCGTCGGCATCGACTGCTGTAGATGCAGGTTCAGAAGGTGGTGCAATCAAACCGAAAAGCCAACGGATTGGGAAAGCAGCAAGGAAAAATAGGAGAAATGCGACGCCGGCACGCTCCAGGGAGACAAGCCAGACGTTACTAACCCATGCGACACCAAATGTTACGACAAAAGCGAGAAGGGCTAATCCTGTATTTATCCAAATAGTTCCCAGCATCACTATACTTCCTTCACACCTTGATTTACGGTTCGGATTTGCAGCACGCCATTGGTAGAGTCAAGCTCGATCGTACGTCCGCAGTTTCCTCCCGTATCTTCCGCCACAATCTTTATTTGTGCTCCCTTTAGCGCCAATTTGCATGCTTCCACATTTCGAGGACCAATCCGCATCATATCGTTGGTGCCTAGAAAAGCAAACATCTGTGCCCCTCCGGCTAATTTCGCAACCATATGGCGAATAGACGCTCCCTCTTTTTGCATTTGCTGGATGAGGGAGGGGATCGCTGTATCTGCATACTTTCCAACAGTAGGCTCCCCGTTTTTTGCAAGAGTAGACTCCGGGAGCATGACGTGGGCCATGCCAGCAACCTTATGAACCTCGTCGTACAGAACAACCCCCACACATGACCCCAAGCCCGTGGTACGTAACCGACTCGGTGGTTTTGCTACACCGAGATCAGCCATACCTATCTTAATAATCTCCATCGAACGGAACTCCTAGTGAACGAAATAGTATCGGTAACGAATCTGGATCTGGTATCAGGAAAAAGTTGCCTTTCACTTGATCATTTCCTTCAAAGAAAGCCGTATCAATCGTGAGTGCGAAATCGCCCGTCTGCCCCAGTGCATGCAAGCCATAGCTCAAGATAGCGCCCGCCATATCCACTGCAAGTCCAGGCACAGACGGCTGCAGGTTCAACTGCGTAAAGTCGGCTAATGAAGAAAGATAGGATCCTGTCAGGATATTTCCAATCTCGTGCAATGCGGAGACTTCCATCTCTTCCCATTCCTGAACCGTTTTGCTGATTCCCGTAACCTGGTGTAGCAAATGCGTGGCAGAATCCATATCCAGTATGAAAAACATGTTGCCTGGACTGTCTCCCTCCACTCGGAGGAAAACAGTCACTACTACGTTCTCCGCTCCGCCCACACAATCTGCCACTTCATCAAAGGGGATAATTCGCACTTGCGGTACTTTCATATCGATTTCCTTCTGCATGAGCTTGGAAAGAGCGGTTGCAGCATGTCCGGCTCCGATATTTCCGATTTCGCGTAAGACGTCGAACTGAAAATCCCCAAACTTTGTAAAATTGGCCATTATCCTTATCCCTCAAATGCATCCAATTGATTGATTTCCTCCGTGCTCAGCACCTTGTCTAGGTTGAGCAGGATGAGGAGACGCTTGTCCAGCTTCGCCACTCCTCTCAAATAGGCAGCTTCCACTCCACCAACCACTTCAGGTGGAGGTTCGATCGCATCTACTGGGATATCGATTACGTCGTTGGCGGCATCCACGATTAGGCCAACTTCCAGGTCATTCACTGCAACAATAATAATTCTGGTTGACTCGGAATACTCACTTTCTTCCAAATCAAATCGCTTTCTCAAGTCAATGATCGGCGTCACGACCCCGCGCAGATTGATGACCCCTTTGACGAATTTTGGTGTACGGGGAACCCGGGTGATATGTTCCAATTTCTCAATGGATCTCACCTGCTGTACTTCGACGCCGTACTCCTCGTCCTTTAACCGAAAGACAATCACTTTCACTTCGCCTACGATCTCTTTTTGCTCGAGCATGTGTCTGCCCCTCCTCTACTTGATCAGTGCGTTACAGTCGATAATGAGTGCTACTTGTCCGTCACCCAAAATGGTTGCGCCGGAAATGGCGAAGACATTTACCATGTATTTACCCAGGGATTTCAAGACGATTTCCTGTTGGCCGATAAACGAATCCACAACCAGTCCCGCCATTTTCTCCCCTTTGCGAACAATAACCACTGCTACCTCATCGTCGGTTTCAATCTGGTCGCTAGGTATTTGGAAAATCTCTTGCAGGGAGACGAGAGGAACGACACGACCTCTGAAATCAATGACCTTTTGGCGGTGAGCCATCATGATTTGATCTTTCTTAAAGACTGCGGTTTCGATGATCGAACTGAGAGGAACCGCAAATTTTTCATTTTTCACTTGAACCAGCATAGCGGAGATGATCGAGAGCGTCAGTGGCAATTGCACCAGGAATGTGGTTCCTTTGCCGCGTATGGAATCAACGCCGACACTTCCACCCAGAGACTCGATTTTGGTTTTTACAACATCGAGACCAACGCCACGGCCTGAGATATCGGAAATTACCTCGGCAGTACTGAAGCCGGAAGCAAACAGCAATTCGTGAATTTGCTTATCTGTCATCGTGTCTGCAACTGCCTGAGTAACAATTCCGCGTTCCAGTGCTTTTTTCAACACCTTGTCCTTGTTTATGCCTGCACCATCGTCCTTGACTTCGATAAAGACGTGGTTGCCGCTGTGAAACGCGCGAAGTTCAATCGTTCCTTCTTCCGATTTTCCAGCTTTCTTGCGGTCTATGACGGATTCAATACCGTGGTCAAGCGAGTTTCTAAGCAAGTGGACCAATGGATCCCCAATCTCGTCGATGACAGTGCGATCCAGCTCTGTTTCAGCTCCGAAGATCTCCAGATTCACTTTTTTGTTCAGGTCCTTTGCCAAATCGCGAATCATCCGCGGGAAGCGGTTGAATACCTGTTCGACTGGAACCATGCGCATAGTCAGGATAATACTTTGCAAATCACCGCTGATACGGCTCATATGTTCAACCGTTTCCTGGAGTTCGGTTTTACCGATCTCACGTGCCAGCTGCTCCAATCGGCCACGATCGATAACCAGTTCGCTAAACAGGTTCATCAGGATATCCAGACGCTCGATATCGACGCGAATGGTTTTTCCTCCAGCAGCAGGTTTACGGCCTGCAGCAGGTTGTGCCGTCTCCTGCTTTTTCGTTTCATTCACTACAGGAGCTGTCGTCTTGGCTACCGGCGTCTCCTGGTCTGTTTTCTTAACCGAAATGACTTCAATCAGAACCTCGTGAATTTCCGAGATATTCTGAATCGCGGTCTTCACTTTTTCCAGTGGATGCATCGTGACGAACACGACTTCAAACGATTGATCGAAACGCTCATTCTCAATCTCCTGAACTGCCGGAGTCGTTTTGATCACATCACCCAAGGATTCGAGCTGGTCGAATACCATATAGGCACGCGCTGCTTTGAGCAAGCAATTGTCATTGAGCGTAACTTTGATCCAGAAAAGATTGTTACCAGCGTCCTTGGATTGCTTCAAAACAGTCTGAGCGTAATCATCCAGCCCGTAATCCCGATCCGAGGATTCAACCGTCGCTTCGATTGCCACAGCTTCAGGCTCTGCAACGGCAGATGCGGCTGCAACCTCTTGCTGTGCTGAAAAATCACCAGAAACAATCGCACGCAGCTGACGTACCGGATTGGATACATCGGCGGATCCATCTCCGCCTTCCGTAATATGGATCACCATGCCCTCAATCAAATCTACGCTTTGAAAAATGACGTCCATAATTTCGCTATTGATAGTCAATTTGTCATTACGGATCAGATCGAGCACATTTTCCGCTTCGTGCGTCAGGCTAGCCATATCTTCAAATCCCATTGTGGCAGACATGCCTTTTAGCGTATGTGCAGATCGGAAAATTTCATTGACAATCTGGATGTTCGTAGGATCGTTTTCTAAAATAAGAAGATTTGCGTTAATCGCTTGCAAGTGCTCTTTTGATTCTTCGATAAACATGTCCAAATACTGATTCATATCCATAGGTGATCCACCTCCCAAAATCAGTGCAAGAGCTTGCACAACAGCTCAGGAATCTTGTCCAAAGGAGCTACGTTGTCGGCTAGACCCGCTTGAACAGCGGATCTTGGCATGCCGTAGACGACACATGTCGATTCGTCTTCAATAATGCTCGTCACGACACCCTTTTCCTTCATAAGTTGCAGACCTTTTGTACCATCATTTCCCATGCCTGTCATGATAATTGCCCATTTGTCGACATTTGTCAATCTGCTGACAGATTCAAATAATACGTCTACGGAAGGGCGATGACCAGCACGAGGCTCCTGTTGGTTTAACCGTGCTTGCAAGCGTCCGTTGTTACTGTGAACTTCAAAATGATAGCCGCCCGGAGCGATATACGCCGTACCTGGCTCCAAGAATTCTCCATCCTGCACCTCTGTTACCTGGATGTTGGATAAAGAATTCAGTCTTTGGGCAAGCGATTTTGTAAAGCCTGCAGGCATGTGCTGCACGATCGCAATCGGCGCTGGGAATTGTGCCGGCAAAGAAGTCAGCACAGTCTGTAGGGCTTTCGGTCCTCCTGTGGATGTACCCAATACAACAAGCTTGGTACCCGCTCCTACGTGTTGACTCAGGCTGACAGGATTCGGCGGTACGACTGGTCGTAAGGGAGGACGAGGTTCAAATCGCGCTGTTGTTTGCGGTACAGGCGGTGTTTCTATGATCTTCTCCACCACGGATGTTCTTCTTCCACGAAGATTTGACGTGGCGGCAGCTTTTACTCGCTCTATTAAACGGTCTGCTACTTTATGGATATCAAGAGAAATGGGGCCAGAAGGTTTTGTCACAAAATCAAAAGCGCCAAGCTCCAACGCGCGAATCGTGGCATCCGCCCCTTCACGCGTCAAGCTGCTGATCATGACAGTCGGTACCGGATGTTCACTCATCAGTTTCTCTAGTGCTTCCAGTCCGTTCATAATCGGCATCTCGATGTCCAAAGTCAGGACATCGGGTTGCAGCTTTTGGCATTTTTCAATACATTCCAGTCCATTCCTAGCTCGATCGATTACTTCAATATCTGAATCTGTGGATAGAATATCGGAAATCACTTTTCGCATAAACGCTGAATCGTCGGTGACGAGCACTCGAATCTTACTCATAAGCTGTCGCTCCCTTCCAACCTCCTGTTGCCTTATCGAATGAAGTGTTTCAGCTTCGCAATAAATCCTTTCAAACCACTCGGATGAGCCTCTGCTTCCGTGGAACTTTGCAAATACTGCCCCACCAGTCTTCGAATGCTTCGGGATGCTTGCGATTCTGGATATGTAAGGAGAAAAGGACGTTGTTGTTTCACTGCCTTAGAGACATAGGGATCATCAGAGACGTATCCGAGCGAGTGAATGTCCATATTCAGAAAGCGTTTGGCAACCATCGCCAGCTTGTCAGAAGTCATCTTGCCCTCTCGTTCCGACGTTACCCGATTGATCACCAAGCGTATCTTGATATCAGGATTTCGGGAGTGTAGCATTTTAATGACTGCATAGGCATCTGTGATCGCTGGAGGTTCCGGTGTAGTGACGAGAATAACCTCGTCAGATGAGAGCATAAAGCGGATGGATTCTTTGGAAAGTCCAGCTCCAGTATCAAAAATAATCGTATCGGCATACCCATGAAGGGGTTGTAGCTGGTTAAACAAGCGATCTAGCTTGGAATCCTCCAGTTGCATGATCTGTGTAAAGCCTGATCCACCTGCGATGAATTCCAGATCCCCTGGACCCTGCTCCAAAATATCCCATACTGACGTATCTGGCTCCAGTAGATGAAAGAGATGCTTCTTCGGAGAAATCCCCATCAAGACATCCAGATTGGCTAAGCCTAGATCTACATCAAACAAGATGGTTTTATGCCCTTTTTCGATCAAGCCAAGACCGAAATTCAAGCTGAAATTCGACTTGCCTACGCCACCCTTACCACTGGTCACTGTGACCAGTTTCGTTTGGCGTGTCTGATTCGTTCGCTGCATCCGTTCGCGGAGTTGTTCTGCTTGATCGCTCATCCATTTCAATCTCCCATAATCATGGTGGACACCATTCCCGGTTGGGCCACCATAATGTCATCAGGCACGTTTTGTCCTGTCGTGATGTAAGAGAGGGCAAGCCCTGTTTCCGTGGAAACATTCAACATGCTTCCGTAGCTGTGTGTTTCATCCGCTTTGGTAAAAATAATCTGACTGACCTGTACTTCGGAAAAGTTTTGGATAATAGCTTTCATGTCACTGTACTTGGATGTCAGACTGAGCACCAGGTAATTCACACTGTTCTTTCCGTGCTGGACGAGCTCGCGAATGCCTTCCACATATTCGTCATTTCGAAAATTACGCCCTGCGGTGTCTACAAAGATCAGGTCGCAATCACTTAAGCGTTCCATCGCTTGGGCCATCTCTTTCGGAGAAAATACAACTTCCAACGGAACATTCAAGATGTTGGCATACGTTTTCAACTGCTCGATGGCTGCCATGCGATAGGTATCCGCTGTGATAAAGCCGATTTTGCGCTTGTCCTGCAGCATACTGTTCGCTGCAAGCTTGGCAATCGTCGTCGTTTTCCCTACACCGGTTGGTCCAAAGAAAAAGGCATATTCGATATTGCGCTCCAGCTTTTGTGACGGTGGCAAATTTGCCGAGAACATAGCAGAGATTTTTTCTCTCGCTGCTCTGAAGGCTTCTTCTTTCGTCCACTCTTGCCCGGGCCTGGAAGAATCCATCAAGGAACGAATGATCTCTGCGGAGATTTCATCGGAAACCTCTTGCTCCATCAATCGATTTCTTACCAATTGGACCGCTTCTGGCAACTGCTGGCTCAAATCGTTCACCAGCAGCTTTTCAAACATCTTGCGCATGTCCCGAACTTCATTTGCCAACAGCTCATTTCCACCATTGGCCGCAGACTGACTTCCTCCATCAATTCGCGAAAGGGTGTTCGTTACGGGTTGGGCTTCTACTGCCGTGATATCCTGTCTCTTTAATTCTGACGATCCCACAGCCTCATCAGTGGAAGGCGTTCGTCCCAGAGCATGCTCATCCTGCGTTCTGGAAGCGACTGCGGTCGTAGCTGCGGTCGCTTCCAAAGGAGCTGCGGTCGGCCTGCGATACGCTTGCTGTGCTGTGTAAGTACCAGCTGTGTTGCGAGACGGTACATCCAATTGCCGATCCGATGCGGTAGGTTTGTTTTCTTCTGATGCTTTTTCGTCAATCGCTGCGATCACTTCGATTCGCTGTTTGCTGAACATACCGAACACACCACCTGTTTTGATCGGTTTGGAGTTCAATATGACCGCATCGCTACCCAGATCCGTTTTGATTCTTTCCAAAGCTTGTGGCATGGAATCGACTATGTACCGTTTCACTCTCACGAAATGTTCACCATCCCTACACTTTGCACTTCAACATGTGGTTCTAATTCGCTGTAAGACAATACCGGAACATCAGGCATCATCCGATCCAGCAGTTGACGAAGATACATCCGAATTGCTGGTGAAGACAAAATAATCGGTTGCTGTCCGGAGTTTACCATCTTGCTCACCTCAGACGACATGACATGGTAGATTCTCTGGGAGGTTTCCGGGTCCATGGCAAGATAGCTTCCCTGCTCAGATTGCTCGATTCGTTCGGAAATCGCCTTTTCCAGACCTGCACCTGCAGTCAATACGCGCAAAGGTTGTCCGGTCTCTGTGTATTGCAAGGTGATCTGGCGAGACATCGCTTGTCTGACGTATTCAGTCAATACCTCTGGATCTTTCGTGTAGACAGCGTGGTCAGCCAACGCTTCCAAAATAACGGGCAGATTGCGGATGGAAACTTTTTCCCGCAAGAGCTTTTGCAGGACCTTTTGCACGTCACCAATCGACAGAGATCCTGGAATCAACTCATCTACCAGTACTGGAGCGGTTTCTCTCACATTGTCAATTAAAGCACGCGTTTCTTGACGGCCAAGTAATTCATGCGCATAGCGTTTTACAATTTCCGTCAAATGCGTCGCTACAACAGATGGAGGATCAACTACCGTGTAACCGGACATCTCAGCTATTTCCTTATTCTCTTCTGTTACCCATAATGCAGGCAATCCAAACGCAGGTTCAACGGTTTCTATTCCGACAATCGAATCATCTTCAATTCCCGGGCTCATGGCCAGATAGTGGTCCAGCATGATTTCCCCTTTGGCTACCTGGTTGCCTTTAATTTTGATCATGTATTCGTTAGGCCGCAGCTGAATATTGTCGCGGATCCGAATGACTGGTACCACAATCCCCATTTCCAACGCGATTTGACGCCGGATCATGATGACACGATCCAGGAGGTCGCCCCCCTGCTTCACGTCTGCGAGAGGAATCAGTCCGTAGCCAAACTCGAACTCGATCGGGTCTACCTGCAGGAGATTGACAACGCTCTCTGGGCTTCGGACTTCTTCGATCTGCTGCTCTTCCACCAGATCTGCCGATTCTTGCATATCGACTTTTTGTTTCTGTGCCAGCTTCCATCCTGCAAACGTAAGGATCCCCACAACCGGTATTACGGGCAAAAGACCGATTGGAGTAAACAAACCGAGCATCAGGATACAACCCGAAACGATGTACAGCAGTTTAGGAAAGCTAAACATTTGCTTGGCAATATCTTCACCCAAGCCCTCGCCTGTTGTGGAGCGTGTGACGATGATACCGGCAGCTGTGGAGATCAGCAACGCTGGAATTTGGCTGACGAGCGCATCCCCGACAGACATGGTCGTGAAGTGAGAGGCAGATTCTGCAAAGCCCATTCCGTGAATTAACATCCCGATGATGAAACCACCGATAATGTTGACGATGAAGATGATAATCCCGGCGATGGCGTCCCCTTTTACAAATTTACTGGCACCATCCATCGAACCGTAAAAATCTGCCTCATTTTCGATTTTTTTGCGTCGCGCTCTCGCATCTGCTTCGGTTATCATTCCTGCGTTCAGGTCAGCGTCAATACTCATCTGTTTACCTGGCATCGCGTCCAAGGTAAAGCGGGCTGCAACTTCGGCTACGCGCTCGGAACCTTTCGTGATAACGATAAACTGAATAATGATCAGGATCAGGAACACTACGAAACCTACCACTTGGTTCCCCCCGACGACAAAGCTTCCGAAGGTCTCAATTACCTTACCACCCTCTCCTTCCGAGAGAATGTTTCGCGTCGTAGATACGTTCAGTGCTAGGCGAAAGAGTGTTGTAATGAGCAATACGGTAGGAAAAATCGAAAATTCCAGAACTTCTTTGGTGTACATCGAGACAAGCAAAATCGTTAACGCAAGGGAGATGTTCAGAATAAGCAGCAAATCGAGCAGTTCTGAAGGGAGTGGGATCACCATCATGACCACAATGCTTATTACAAATAAGACGGTTCCTAGCTCTTTATATTTAAATCCCACTGTAGATCCTCCTTCCACCTATTTCACTTTCCCCTGCAGCTTGTATACGTACGCGAGAATCTCCGCGACCGCTTTAAACAACTCTTCGGGAATTTGTTGTCCTACTTCAACCTGACTATAGAGAGCCCTGGCCAAGGGCTTGTTTTCCATTGTAATGATACGGTGCTTTTTGGCCACCTCCCTGATTTTCAAAGCAAGGTAGTCTTGTCCTTTGGCCACCACCGTTGGAGCACTCATATCGTTCGCATCGTAGCGAATAGCTACAGCGAAGTGAGTAGGGTTGGTAATGATAACATCCGCGTTGGGTACATCCTGCATCATCCGTCGCAATGCCATGCTGCGCTGCCGTTCGCGAATCTTGCCTTTGATTAAAGGATCACCTTCAGCTTGCTTGTGTTCATCTTTCAGGTCCTGCTTGGACATGCGCAGATTTTTTTCGTGCTCATATCGTTGATACACATAATCTAGCACCGCAAAAATAAATAATAGTAAGCCTATGTACACACCGAGCTTGATAACTAGCCCACCCGCGAAGGTAAGTACTGCTCCCAACGAGAGCATCGATAGCTGCACCAATTGTTCCTTCGCGTCCCACAGGATCAAATAAGCTACAAAAATTCCTGCACTAATTTTTAATAAGGATTTAAAAAGTTCTACTAATGAGCGCAGTGAGAAAAGTTTCTTTGCCCCTTTGATCGGATCGATTTTCTCCAGTTTCATTTCCAACGTTTTGGTAGTAAACAACCAACCCACTTGCATGTAATTGACAACCAACGCGACCAGAAACGAGAGCGCCATAACAGGAGCTACGATTTTTACCGCCTCAAAAATAAACTGCATGATGATCACTTTCAGATTTTCCTCATTTACCTGCCATCCTGTGTAGGTGACAAGTGACTCTCTCATGATTCCCTGAAAGGTATCGAGCATCGAAGCACCTAACATAAGAAGAAGGACAAAGAAAGCCGTTAAAGCTATGGAAGGAGAGAGATCAGAGCTTTTCGCTACTTGCCCTTTTTTTCGAGCATCGTCCCGCTTTTTGGGCGTAGCTTTTTCTGTCTTTTCTCCATTGAAATACTGCAAGTCAACAGGATAGGCAAATTGTATGCGTTTCATGCTTATCCTCCGAGCCATTTCATCATTTCTCCAAGTCCACGGAACATTTTTTCAAACAAAGCATTCAACGTTAGCAGGAAAGCTGGCATCAGCACAATCAAAAGCAAGAAACCGGCAAGCAGCTTCAGTGGCAATCCCACGACAAAGATGTTGAATTGCGGTACTGATTTCGCCACAATCCCTAAGGAAACATCAACAAGGAAAAGGGCAACGACCAATGGTGCAGCTATCATAAATGCACTCAAGAACATCTGAGAAAATACTTTTACAGCTGTCATCATCACTTGCTCACTGCCAAAGGGTGCCCACATCCGATCCACCGGAATAATCTGATAGCTGCTAATAATTCCGCGAATCAGCATGTGATGTCCGTCAATACTAAAGAAGTATAATGTAGCTAAAATGTTTTTAAAGTTCCCTGTTACGGGTATGTAAGCCCCTGTACGTGGGTCTATCACGTTTGCCATCGCTAAACCCATTTGCATATCCATCATCCCGCCCGCTACCTGGACAGCCGTATACATGATTTCACAAATCAAACCTAAAATGACTCCGACAAGCACTTCCTTGAGGACGTGAATGATAAAGGTGAGATCCATCGGTACTTGCTCGACAGGCGGAACATATTGGTAACTGACCAACGCCACGATAAACCCCAGAGCAATTTTAAACTGACTTGGAACGTTACGTATGTTAAAGAACGGTGCTGCGACAAAAAAAGCAGTCATACGGACAAATACAAGCAAAAAAACGGGTAATTGCATTAGAATCAGATTCATACGCTACCCTACAAATCGATGGAGGTTGCCAAGAATCCCCATCGCAAAATCCAACATCGTTTGCAGCATCCAAGGTCCCACCACGAGGATAATGATAAAAACGCCTACGATCTTTGGTACAAAAGCCAGCGTCTGTTCCTGAATCTGAGTCGTTGCCTGAAAAATGCTCACCATCAAACCGATCAAGAGGGCGATCCCGAGTGCAGGTGCTGCCACTATAAGGATGGTATAAACAGCGCTTTGGGCAATTTGCATCAGCAGTTCTTGTGTCATGCCTCTACCTCCTTGTGCGTGCCCTTCGGAATTAGCCAAAACTGGTAAGCAGTGATTTTACGACGAGATACCAGCCATCCACCATGATGAAGAGAAGAATCTTGAACGGCAATGAAATCATGACTGGCGGAAGCATCATCATCCCCATCCCCATTAAAATGCTGGAAATGATCAAATCGATCATAAGAAAAGGGATGAAGATCATAAATCCGATTTGAAACGCTGTCTTCAATTCACTGATGGCATACGCCGGAACGAGTGCGGTGAGCGGAATATCCTCGATCGTTGTCGGCCTTTCCGCCTTCGCATACTCCAGGAAGAGAATCAAATCCTTTTCCCGTGTTTGCTTGGCCATGAATTCTTTAAAAGGAATAATCGCAGCATTTAGTGCCTGATCCTGTGTAAGCTGCCCCTGCATAAAGGGCTGTACAGCCGTTTCATTGACCTGTGCAAACGTAGGAGCCATGATGAAAAAGGTCATGAACAAAGCCAGTGCAATCAACACCTGGTTGGGTGGCATTTGTTGCGTCGCCAATGCATTGCGAACAAATGACAGGACGATGACAATCCGGGTAAAGCTGGTCATCAGTAGCAATATAGCGGGTGCAACGGATAGGACTGTCAATATCAGCAACAGTTGTATTGCCGAGGATGTCTCCTGTGGAGTGCCAGTCCCACCGCCTATTTGCAAATCAATGGTTGGAATAAGCGGTGTGCCCACTGGAGCTGCCAAGACCATATTTGGTATCGCCAGCAACATGAAGGCCATCACCAGCAGCTGCCAAAAAAGTTTCATCGTGTGTCCCCTCTGTCTTGTGCTTCCTCTTTCCCCCACTCATCCTTTTGAGCAAGGTTTTGATTGCTTGCTTTCAATTGCGCGTTCATCAATTGCTGAAAGGTCTTGCCATCTACTTCAGAAGAGAAGTAAAGCTCCTCGTCTGCTTCTTTTTTCTTACCAAATGGCCACCAGGAAAACTGCTTATTTAATGGAGGAATTTCAGCGTCTGCTAAAATGACGTCTGCTTCCTCACCTGGTGGAATTTCCTTGAGCAACTGGACATTTTCACCAACGCCCACGATGTAGAGCCGCTCCCCAATCAAGATGACTTGCAGTGTTTTCCCGTTTCCGAGAGGTGCGGCACTTATGATTTTAATCGGTCCTTGTGTCTGGCCAATCTGTCTTTTACCCAGGAATCGCAGCAAGAAATAGATCAGGACAATAATAAAGCCGAGTGAAAAGATAACTTGTACAAAATATCCCAACATATTTCCTGAATCATTACCGGGAATGGCCGCCGGCTGTTCTTCACCGGCGGGCGCATCACTCGATGTTGACTTTCCACTGTTGATCCCATCGAATACAGAGCCGCCTTCAGCTGTTGCCAAAGTCGGGAGGGAGGCGACAAGCAGCATGGTGAGACAGCAAACCCAGAAGAGTCGCGTCCCTGCATTCCAGATCTTTTTCATTAGCTCAAGGTTTTTTTGATCGCTTCCAAGACGCGATCCGCCTGGAATGGCTTCACGATGAAATCTTTTGCGCCCGCCTGAATCGCATCAATAACCATTGCTTGTTGACCCATCGCGGAACACATGATCACACGCGCATTTGGATCCATTTTTTTGATTTCTTTCAGTGCAGCGATACCGTCCATCTCAGGCATTGTAATATCCATCGTGACGAGGTCAGGACCCAGCTCCTTGTATTTTTCCACTGCCTGTGCACCATCGCTCGCTTCACCCACAATGGTGTAGCCGTTTTTCGACAGAATTTCCTTGATCATCATGCGCATGAATGCAGCGTCATCTACGATTAGTACCTTGTTAGACATGGATAGCTTCCTCCCAATGCTTGGCAATTAATTTTGTTTTATTGCAATTTTTGAACACGATCGAACTGACTGATGATATCGGTCACACGCACACCAAAGTTCTCATCAATAACGACAACTTCGCCTTTGGCAATTAACTTGTTATTTACCAAAATATCGACATGTTCACCTGCCAGCTTGTCCAACTGTATGATGGAACCTGCTGATAAGTCAAGAATTTCTCGAATCAACTTTTTCGTGCGTCCAAGTTCAACTGTAACTTGAAGTGGAATGTCCAAAAGCAAGTTTAAATTCTGCTCTTCTCCCAGTCCCATATGACCACCTCCGAGAGGCGCAAATTGCGCTGGCTTGACGTTTGCCTGATTAACCATCGGATTACCATAGTGCTGTGGTGTTGGTGCCACAGGAGCTGCCTGATATTGTGGTGGATACGGTGCGTAACCAGGTGGTACTGCATAAGCGTCCGGGTATGCAGGCTGTCCTGGATATCCCATTGGCGGTTGTGCGTAGCCCATCGGTGGTTGCTGATACATTGGCTCTGGTTGTGCTGGAGCAACAGGTGGCGCCGCTGGTGGTGCTTGCGTTGGTGCCGCTTGTACGTGTGCAGTAGGCAATGGAAGTGGAATCGCTGGCATTTCCATTTCGGCTACTGCAGCTGCAGCCGCTTCCTCATCTCCACCCACCAGCCGATCGATCATCTTTTTCGCAAAGGCTAGCGGTAGCAATTGCATGATGTTCGAATCGATGAGCTCCCCGTGTTCCCCTACTTTTAAACGGAAGGATACCTTGACGAGTGGACTGTCGTCTTCTGAGAATGTATCTCCGCCTTTTCCTTGCGCCAGATCCATCACATCAATTCCAGGAGGCGTGATGTTGATGAATTGGTTGAACATTGTCGACATGGAGGTGGCAGCAGAACCCATCATTTGGTTCATCGCTTCCTGAACGGCACTGATGTGAAGTTCCGACAGCTCCGTATTATCCGGACGTCCTTCACCGCCCATCATCAGATCAGCAATCACGGCTGCGTCTTCCATACGAATCACAAGCAGGTTGATGCCTTTGAACCCGTCCGTGTATTCAACATGCACAGCGACATGAGGTATCGGAAACTCGTTTTCCAGCTCATTCACACTAACCACGCTTACGGATGGTGTGGTGATGTCTACTTTTTTGCTAAGCAAGGTAGACAATGCTGTCGCTGCACTCCCAAAGGATATGTTTCCGATTTCACCCAGTGCATCCTGCTCGAACGGGGAAAGGTAATCCGTAACGTCTTGGTTAGCGACGACTGCTGTTTCTTCTTCATCATCCTCAACCAAGTTGTTAGCACGCAGCAGCGCGTCAATCTCGTCTTGAGAAAGCATGTCTCTACTCATTGTGTTCCTCCCCCTCCTCTATGACTTCATCAATCTGAACGGCGATCCGACCTTTTTGCGTCCCTGGTTGTCCCAGGAATTTCAATTGCTCGCCCACCTTAATTTTCAGCTTGTTGTCTACCGATTGATCTAGCTGAATGACATCACCTTTTTGCAGCTGCAGGAAATCACCGACCGAGATCGTCGCAGTACCCATTTCAGCAATAATAGGCAGCTTCGCAGTCTTCACTCGCTCTTCCACACGAAGGCGTTCTTCTTCATCTCGTGTTTTCTTCTGTTTGGAGAACCAGTATTGACCAGAGAGCTTCGACATGATCGGCTCTAGTACCACGTGAGGCAAGCACAGGTTGATCATCCCGGTTGTATCACCGATCTTGGTGCTGAAAGAGATAACGGCAACGATTTCGTTGGGAGATACGATCTGCATGAACTGCGGATTCATCTCCAAGCCTTCCAAGTAAGGATCCAGTTCAATAATTTGCTTCCATGCCTCGTGGAATGTGTCCAGTGCTTTTCCGAACACTCTCTCCATCACCGTTGTTTCAATCTCCGTAAGTGCCCCCAGTTTTTCCGGAATGGCACCTTGCCCACCTAATAGTCGGTCGAGCATGGTGTAGGCGATGTTTGGATTCACTTCCAAAACCATGCGACCTTCCAGGGGTGGAGCTTCAAAAATGTTCAGGATGGTCATTTTCGGGATGGAGCGAATAAACTCGTCATACGGCAATTGATCGACGGAGGCAACCGTAATTTGCACGAAGGTACGGAGCTGAGCAGAAAAATAAGTCGTCAACAGCCTCGCGTAGTTTTCATGGATCCGCGTCAAACCGCGAATCTGATCTTTGGAAAATCGCAGGGCGCGCTTAAAGTCATATGCTTTTACCTTGCGCTCAGTCTCTTCTTTTTTCAGCTCATTGGCATCCATTTCTCCAGAAGAAAGGGCAGCCAATAACGCATCAATCTCACTTTGTGAGAGAACCTCGGCCATCTATCGTCACCTCCTTGCTATGTATGCGTACATGTCTTCTAGGACAACACTCGTTTGGTCGTGATTACTTGTATGATCTTGCCTTCTTGCATGACAGAACTGATTTCGTTCATGATTTTGGCTTCCAGCTTGTTGACGCCTTCTGTCCCTTTGATATCCTCTGGTGTCAGACCAGCGAGTGCTTTAATGATCACCTGATTGACTTGAGGGAGACGCTGTTCGAGTTCAGCCTTTGCTTTCGAATCTTCTGCAGTAATGGTAAAACGAACGATGATGTAATTGTTTGTCAAAAGATTGGTCGTAATTTCTCCGGTATCCACCGAGTATTCCTGCATTTCCTTCGCTGATAAGACTTTTACTTCTTTTACATCCTTGCTAGCTGTTTGCGAGGTTGGCGATAAAAAAGTCTGCCAGAGTACGAAGGAAATTACACCTAACAGAGAAATCGCGATGATAATAATTAGTGCCATGTTAAACAATCGATTTTGGAACATCGCAATGCCTCCCGCTATTCATTTAAATCGTCCGGTAATCTGGGTGCTCCCGTCGCCGGATGAACATTTTGATAAAAGGCTTGGACATGCTTAGCGACAGACTCCGCTGATTCCTTGACGATGTATTTTCTGTCGTTGAAAAGAGTAATTACGGTATCCGGTGTAGCCTCTACCGTTTCAATATGTGTAGCATTCAGGTAAAAGGTTGCCCCATTAAAACGTGTCAATTTGATCACTTCAACGTAATCTCCTTTCGCGTGGGAGTTGGGGAAGAGGTTCTACTCCTCCCCTTACTCAGCCACTATGCGATTAACGCTTGAGGTTTACCAACTCTTCCAATACAGTGTCGGAAGTCGTAATGATACGGGAGTTCGCTTGGAATCCACGTTGTGCCACGATCATCTCCGTAAATTCTTCAGACAGGTCTACGTTGGACATTTCCAGCTGACCAGAAATGACGCTTACACGTGCTTCAGCAGCTGTAGTTGGGGTCATCGGATCTTCGTCACGAGGACCAGCGTTCACAGTATTTTCATACAGGGAGTTTCCGATCTTTTTCAGACCACCTGGGTTGTTGAATGTCATCAGACCGATGGTATAAGGCGTATCCAGCGCACCTGTATCATCAACAGTGGTAATCGAGCCATCTTTACCGATGGAATAGGAGATGATTCCATCCGCTTGGTTGATTTGAATGGCTCCGCCACCGGAATCCATCAGTTTTAATCCTTGAGGGTTAACCAAGAAGCCTTGCGAATCGCGTGTAAAGTTACCAGCACGCGTGTAGTACATGGTTTCGCCATCATCAGGGCTGACCATGAAGAAGGCATCCCCCTCGATGGAGAGGTCTGTTGGCAGGTTGGTCGTCATCGGGCTACCTGCATTGAATACAGTGTCAATGGAGGCGATGGATGCTCCCAAACCGATTTGCGTTGGGTTTGTACCCCCTTTACCGCCATCTTCAGCTGGAGCGCTTGCACCTTGAACGTTTTGGCTCAGGATGTCCTGAAACATCACGCGACCTTTTTTAAAGCCTACGGTATTTACGTTTGCGATGTTGTTACCAATGACATCTAGTTTCGTTTGAAATCCGCGAAGTCCGGAAATACCGGAGTACATGGAACGCAACATGATTTGTTTCCTCCTCTGCTTTTTCTGTGAAAAACGTCTCGACGTTTTTCATTAAAGCTGATGTGACCGCTTGTGGTTAAACACAACAGTCATGACGTTGTGTTTGGCTACCTCTGTCGATCGGTAACCGTAGGCCTCCTCCTTGAAGGTCCAGCCTATCTTACAGTTAGCTAAACAAATATGGCGCTATCGATATTGGTAAACACGTTGTCCCTCATGCTTCCATCATCTACAGCGGTGATGATCTTCCGATTCACGATGCTCACGACATAAGCCACATTGTCCATCAAGATCAACGATTCTTTGGCTCCTTTAGAAGCTGCCTTCTGCACGGCCGTTTCCAGACGTTCGATCTGCGGGGCTTCAAGCGTAATGCCCCGGTCTCGCAGTCGATTGACAGCGTGCTGGCTGAACGTAAGAGGTTTTCCTTTTACCGTTTGACCGAGCGACTCTGTCAGGTACTGTTGAAAAGTGGAGCCATTTCCAGTCGCCGCTTGAGGAGCAGCCTTGGCTACGTGATTCGTTGTCGGTGGAAAGTAGGGTTGCGCCACTCGAAATTGGTTCATGGTGCCTCCTCCTTTTTTCCAAGCCTAAACGATGTCATCGATCTCACGTGATGTGTCCCCTGGACGGTTCCATTGGCTCGCATTTTCACTTTCGTCCACCAATGTGTCTAGTGAAAATTCTGCTTGATCATCCTGCTGTTTTTGCTCTGATTGTTGTTCCTGTTGCTGTTTTGCCTGCTCTCGTTGCTGTTGGAAGCTGAAGCTATCCGCTTGTTGCTGTTGGGTTACCTCCAAGCGATCCACTTGCAGACCTTGTTGGCTCAATGCTGCTCGCAGCTGTACGAGCTGGTTGTCCAAGATTTCCTTACCTGCTCTTGTTTCAGCAGCAAAGTGCGCGGTAATAACGCCGTTATTCGACGTAATTGTCACGTCCACTTGTCCAAGAGACTGTGGATTCAGGATCAGCTTTGCTGTGTGGATGCCGTTTACCTGTGTCAGATTCATCTGCTTCACAAAGATCTGAGTGACTTGCTCAGGCAGCTGATTGGCTGCTACATGCTGAGCCGGCATTTCTGCACGCTGGAAGCTTTGAGCCACAGGAGCTGGATTTGCCGCCACCACAGGAGCCTGTCCACCAAATTGGGGAAGATTTCCACCCTCGCTGTTTTCCTGATTGAACAATCCGGAAGACTGTGCGGACAGTTGGACGGTTTGTGACTGGATCCCCGCTTCAGCCTTGTAAGCAGACAACCCTTGGTTGATGCGCAATGGCTGAATGGACTTGTACATGTCCTCTTGACCAACACCTTTAAGTGGCAGGGCGTCGTTTCGAACCAATTGTTGATTTCGCTTTGGATCATTCACAGCCTGATCACCGTTCAGCTTGGCGAGAAGTGTAGCTAGCTGCTTCATTTCATCGGTCGCTGGCTCGTTTTGAGTCAATTTTGTCAGAAGCTGTTTCAGATCCTCGCCCACTTGCGGGAAGGGCACTTGAACTTTTTGCCCCAGTTGCTCAATCACCTTGCCATTATTGGCAATAAACGCTTCCAGCTCCTGATTGCCTTGGTCATTCGCAGCAAGCATTTGTTGGAGGAGAGCCATCAATTCTTCAAGAGCCTTCATCTCTTCCTCACTCAACCCCTGACCGAGTAAAGCGCCTTCCTCTTCGGCCTGCATATTCTGCAGGGCAAAACCCATTTGCAGAGAGAAAAGCTCCCCTAGACCAGATACACCTGGGCTTCCGCTCGTTCCTGCTTGCGCATTAATCGTACCAGAAGCACCGTTTGGCAGCGAAGTATTGGCTACAATCATCTCATTCACCTCCTTGTTTGTTTAAAATTTGTTGCTTATGATAACGACTCGAGTGACACGTGGACACTCTATTGTCGCAGCAACTCCTCCGAGATCCGCGCTGCCAGATTGTCATTGCTTTTCTTGTCTTCTTTGGCAATCGCAGAAAGAGTCTGTGCTCGTCTCGCCTCAGGCATCGACGATAACAGAGTCAATGCTTTGGTCTTGTTCGTCTGCATCATTGCGCGAATCACAGCTGCTGAATCCTCTGCAGGCATCTGCGCGAACGTATTGGCAAACGTATCGTCGACATTGCTTGACGATCCTTCGCGTGTTTCGCTCAGGGCTTTGGTTAGCACCTGCACACGTTCTTGCAAGGCAGCAATGTCATCGTCCTTGTTGACGACAGAGTCTTTCAACAAAATGGAGATGTCAGCCGCCAGCTTTGGATCCATCTTGGCCAAAATTTCTGCTCGCTGGTTTGGCTTCATTTTAGTCATAACGGTGACCGACTCTTCCAAACTAAGATTTCCGATAATAGCTGCTGCATTTTTAGCGGACATCGTCGTATACACCTTGGCTAAATCCTGGTATTGCTGTTGACGCTCAGCTTCAGTAGCTTGCTTGTCTTCCAGCATTTTGTTTAAATCCTGCACCTGTTTTTCCAGCGATTGTATCGTGGCAACTTTTTTTGCCGTTTCACTTTGCAAGGCAGTGATCGCTTGCTGATTGTTTGTCTGCTCGGTTTGCAGAGCTACAACCTGTTGATTCAGATCCTGTTTCTCCTCTGTCTTAGGAGCAGCCACGTAATCGTCCGGGACAATCTTTTCCACGTACGGTATCGTGTTTGCCCACTGGAGTACGTTCCCCAGTACATTCACGCCTAGAAAGCTGAGGAGTACACCACCAAGGAGGCTGGCAAACAGAGCTGGAATGACAATCATGTAAAAGAACCATTCCCACCTGCTGTACTCCCGTTCTTCTTGGATCTCTTCCATTTGGTACCTCCTCAGTTGCTTCGCCGAAGGTAGAGCTGTGTGCCGATTTCGTCCAACTCTTTTTGTTCCTTCAACTTTTGTACGTCGAGAAATTGAGTGAGAGAACGCTCCCGCATGCGCTGCCAGAGCTGTGATTCCTTCATCCGTTCAGTCAAACTGGATTGGCAACGCTCCACCTCTTGCTCACAACCTCGCAGCGTTCTTTTCTGGTTGGAAATGGAGCGCTCTACGGATTGTCGATACTGCGTAAGCATGATGAGGTCGGCCGCACTGCACTGCTGCGCCTGGACCTCTTCCAGCTTGAGCGTCATATCGTCATGGTGCTCGTGCAATCGTACTAGCTTCCACTCTTCCTCGTTCTTGCGCTGAAGCGATTTACCGAAAGCCCACTCCGCCTGCTCCTTCTCCTTTTCTTTCAGATCAAGAACTTTTTGGAGATGAAAGGTAAAACTTTTCACGCTAGTTCACTCCTCCAAAATGGGCTGTTAATGCTTTTACGGTTCCTGCTAGATCTGATGGCTCGTGGGTACCTTGCGCTGTAAAATCCCGTATGATGTCCCGATAGCGGATCGCAGCATCAATTTCTCGATTCGTACCTGGTTTGTAGGCGCCAATGTTGATCAAATCTTCCGCTTCCCGAAAGGTTGCCATGTGCCGCTTTAGCTGGCGGGCTGCCTCCTGGTGGGAATCACTCGCGATCTCCGTCATGACACGACTCACGCTTTGCAGCACATCGATCGCAGGAAATTGACCTTTTTGAGCAATTTTCCGATCCAATACGATATGTCCATCCAAAATCCCGCGAACAGCATCCGCGATCGGATCGTTCATGTCGTCTGAGTCAACCAGTACCGTGTAAAAGGCCGTAATGCTTCCCCGATCTGCTGTACCAGCACGCTCCAACAGCTTAGGCAGTAGAGCAAATACAGAAGGCGTATATCCTCTCGTCGCGGGCGGCTCACCGATGGCAAGTCCGATCTCGCGCTGTGCCATTGCAAAACGTGTCACAGAGTCCATCATCAGCATCACATTCATGCCGCGATCGCGAAAGTATTCCGCGATGGAAGTAGCGATCATGGCACCCTTGATCCGAATCATAGCGGGTTGATCGGAGGTAGCGACTATCACAACCGAGCGTTTTAAGCCTTCTTCTCCGAGGTCTCGCTCGATAAATTCCATGACCTCGCGTCCACGTTCACCAATCAGGGCAATGACGTTGATATCAGCCGTCGTATTTCGGGCGATCATCCCCATCAGTGTACTCTTCCCTACCCCGGATCCGGCGAAAATACCCACCCGCTGACCTTTACCAATCGTCAGCAGTCCGTCGATCGCTCGGACACCTACGCTCAAAGGTTCTTTGATACGCGGTCTGAGGATGGGATTAGGCGGCATGTTGTTGGTTGGATAGGAAGTCAATCCAAATGGCAAAGACCCTTGATATGGCCTTCCCAGACCGTCCAGAATGCTCCCTAGAATCTCCGGACCGACTTTGACATCCAGCGAGCGACCCGTCGCTACAACATCACAGCCTGGCCCAATCTCCGTCAGTTCACCCAGAGGCATAAGCAATACCTTGTTATCCCTAAAACCTACTACCTCAGCGATGATCGGTTCCTGCCTGTGGTGCGGGGTAATATGACAGATCTCACCGAGTCTGACTTCTGGCCCTTCGGATTCGATCGTCAAACCAACGACCTGTGTGACCTTGCCATTCACACGCATGGTATCCATTGCTTGCAATGCTTGTCGGTACCGAGATAGATCTAGGATGGTCATGCATGGTCACTTCCTTGGGCAATCTCCAGCAAAACGCGTTTGATTTCACTTAGCTGTGTATCGACACGAGCATCTACGCTGCCGAGCTGTGTACGGATGACACATCCTCCGTCTTGAACGGTGTAGTCAGGGTAGATGGAGAGTTCAGCTTGTCCATCCAACAAGGCGAGCAGCTGAGCGCGGTTCTCCTGCACGCTTTCGAAGTATTTGTGGTTCACACATACCGTGATGTTTCCATGTACACGCGATCGTCTCAAAACCTTTTTTGCCATTTCGAGCACGAGATCGGGCTGCTGCTCCAGCTCGTTACCGATTACTTTTTGTGCAACCTCCAAGCTAAGCTCTACGAGGAACGGTTCTGCTTCTGCCACGATCTGTTCTTTGGTGGTATACGCTTGCTCCAGGATTGATCGCGCCTGCGTAACGGCATCGGTCTCTTCCTCATACGCTTGACGGTGACCTTCCGAGCGTCCGTCTACAAAACCAGACTGATAGGCGCTCTCTTTCACCTCTTGAAACAAGGTGTCTGCTTCCTCACGTTTTTGTTGCCACCAAAGCTCGATCTCTTGCATAGCTTGTTGCTTGAGTTGTTCTGCTTGCTCTGAAGCCTGTCTCAATATCGTTTGAGCGGTTTCTTCCGCATCCTGAACAATCGTTTTTGCTTCGATTTCGGCTTGATTTAAAATTTCTTGATTTTTTTGCAACCTTTCAGGATCCACTTCCGTCTGATGAATTACAGGCGTCACCGAGAGGAGGAAAGAATCGTCTGAGGGCTTGTAATTCGCGCTCTTGATGATCCTAGACAATGATATCATCTCCTCCACCGCGTGCGATGATGATTTCACCCGCCTCTTCTAGGCGACGGATAATCGCAACGATACGAGATTGAGCCTCTTCGACGTCGCGAAGTCGGACAGGTCCCATGAACTCCATTTCTTCTTTGAACGTGTCGGCCATCCGTTTGGACATGTTGCGGAAAATAACTTCACGCACTTCTTCGCTCGAAACCTTGAGTGAAAGCTGCAGGTCTGCATTTTCCACATCGCGAATGACACGCTGAATGGAACGATTGTCCAAAGTTGCAATATCTTCGAAGACGAACATGCGCTTCTTGATTTCCTCGGCCAACTCCGGGTCCTGAATTTCCAGGGAATCGAGAATCGTGCGCTCGGTTCCGCGGTCTACGCCGTTGAGTACTGCAACGATGGATTCGATGCCCCCTGCTTGCGTATAGTCCTGTGTAACTGTTGCAGATAGCTTTTGCTCCAGAACCTGCTCTACCTGTGCAATCACTTCTGGAGAGGTGCTGTCCATCATCGCAATGCGTTTGGCTACCTCTGCCTGACGTTCTTGCGGCAACGCAGAGAGGATCATAGCAGCCTGCTGCGCCTCAAGGTAAGAGAGTACCAATGCAATCGTCTGTGGATGCTCATTCTGAATAAAGTTTAAAATCTGACCCGGATCTGCCTTTCTGGCAAAATCAAATGGTCTGACCTGCAGGTTTGCCGTCAAGCGATTGATGATATCCATCGCTTTGGTTTCACCCAGTGCTTTTTGCAGAATTTCTTTGGCGTAGGTAATACCGCCTTGGGCAATCACTTCTTTTGCTACTGCAATCTGGTGAAACTCGGATAAGATCTTGTCTTTTTCGTCGGTATCCACTTTACGGACATTGGCAATTTCCAATGTCAGTTGCTCAATCTCATCTTCACGCAAGTGTTTGAACACCTGTGCTGAGATTTCGGGCCCCAGCGAGATGAGCAGGATAGCCGCCTTCTGTCGTCCAGTCAACTCTTTAGCGCCGCGAGCCATACCCTTTCACTCCTTAATCTTCTGCTAACCATGTACGAAGCAGTACGACGAATTCATCTGGCTTGCTTCGCGCCAATTTTTCAAGTTGCTTTCTGACGACAACCTGATCGTTATCCTCTTGATACATCAAGTCAGGGATTTCCATCGGTTGTGTATCTGCCAACAGTTCAGAATCTTCCTCTTTCAGCATTTGAGACTGACGACGTCTGCGATAGAGCAGGAACGCAACGGCTGCAAGTGCCAATGCTGCGATACCACCTACAGTCCAAAGCAAAGCAGGATCGAGTGAAGTAGAGTCCGCTACATTGACTTTACCCGAGAATTCTCGTGGCAAAACAGAAATGTGCTGATCTAGCTCTTCCTGAGTAAGTTCGATTCCGTTATTACTCAAGGTTACGCGTACAACATTGCGAAGAACCTGTTTGATGCTTTCGATGGTCGCATCGTCCAACTGACCGCCTGCCGGTGGTTCTACACCTACGTTGATGGTCATATCCTCAATCTTGTACGGGCTCATAACCACATTACGTGTAATCCGATTCACTTCACGATTGATCGTATCGTTCAATTCCTCATATTGGCTGTTCGTTCCTTGAGGATTGTTGCCCGGGTAACTTGGTACAGCATTATCCCCTGTCCCGGCAATACCGCCTGGAGGGTTTCCTTGTCCTGAAAAAGCTTTCGATAAACGTTGAGAAGAAATGATAAGTCCTTCGTTATTTTCTTTGTCAGGTGCTTCCACGAGATTTTCCACGCGGTTTTCCTTGTCAAAGTTCATTTTGATAAACGTATGGACGATCACTTTGTCTCTGCCCATAATCGTACCAAGCAAATTGTACAGGTTTTGCTGGATTTTCTTTTCGACTTCCGCCCTGATCTCTTCTTGCTGTTTAAAACTGCTCAAAGAAGTTTCGTTTTCATTTCCATCTGTGCGTTCCAATGGATTGGAGTATTGGTCCATGATTGCAATTGCTTCCATCGGTAATTTCGGAACGCTTCGAGATACGAGCAGGTAGAGCGAGTTGATTTGCTTTTGATCCAGAGTCATCCCTGGTTCGACGTCTACAATAACAGAAGCGGTTGCCGTGTCAGCTGTCTGTGTGACCCACAAGCTTTCTTGTGGCAATGTCACCATCACCTGTGCACTTCTAACCCCTTTGACACGTTCTAGCAATTTTCGCAGTTCTTGCTGTAGCGCTTCTTTTTTCATCACATCGAATTGACGGTCCGTCATACCCAATGTACTTGAAAACAATTCGGTGTTGAATCCGGCTTGACTCGGAATGCCTTGAGCAGCCAAATCCACGATGACATCCTGCGCCATCTTCTCCGGCACTTCAATGCCAGTACCGCCACCCGTAATTTTGTATGGGATCTGCTTGCTCTCCAGTTCTTGCTTGATCGCTCCGATTTCTTTTTCGCTCAGCTGTTGATTATAGAGTGGCTTGTAAACCGGTTGAGAAGCGATGAATATGTATAGGCCAAGTGATGCGAGCAAGAAAAAGGATATCCCGACGATCATCCATTTTTGTTTCTTTGAAAACTGGCTCCATTTAGCACTAAGCTTTTCTCTGTATAAAGCTATACGTTCGTTCATGATTCACCTCTCGAAGGATACCAACAACTCTTAGATAGACATCCGCATGATCTCTTGATAGGATTCGATAACCTTGTTTCTTACCTGCATGGTCAGATCGAGCATGACGGATGCTTTTTGGCTAGCAATCGTAACCTGATGAAGCTCCACATTACCAGTGGCATATGCGTCTTGCATTCTGGAGGACGCTACTTGTGCTTGATTTACATCATTCAGAGCGTCTGAAAGAAATGAAGAAAAACCTTTGGTTACCTCAGCAGGTGTTTGTACACTCTGCACATTTTGTGTCCGAATAGGACTCAGTTGAGAGATCGCATTGATGTCCATACTTTATTTTCACCTACCTTATCTGATTTCAAGTGCTTTCATCAGCATGCTTTTCGTTGCATTTTGAACAGTCACATTCGCCTCGTAGGATCTGGAGGCGGAAATCAAGTCCACCATTTCTTTCATGAAGTCCACGTTTGGTTTCAGAACATAGCCTTCCGCATCTGCGTCCGGATGTGTAGGATCAAACACGCGCTTGAGCGGCGTATTGTCTTCTCGAATCGAAGTTACGCGCACCCCGTGCTCGGAACCTTGACCCGTTACAGTCCCTACTGCAGCTTGCAGGAAATTGTCGAAGCTCTGGGCCGACTTTGGGGACAATTCAACCATTTTTCTTTTGTACGGCTGCCATTGCCCGTTTACGTATGTAGCTCTTGTTGTTTCAGCATTTGCGATGTTGGCGGCAATCGTATCAAGGCGCAGCCGATTGGCTGTAAGTGCAGAGGCACTAGTGTTCAATCCTTGAAACAAATTCATTCCCTATTTCCCCCCACCTTGAATCACATTTTTTAGTTTTTGGAAATGACCGGCCGTAAATTGTGTCAAGCCGTTGTACCAGATTTGGTTTCTTGCGTGGAGATTCATCTCTGATTCAAAGTCAACGTCATTTCCATTGTTTTGCATGACGTTATTTTGATTCGATACAATCTGTGGCATTGGAAGACTTCCCGCATTGACAAATGCAATGTGTTGTGCGTGAGTTCTATATGCTTCCAGCTTTTGCTGTCCTCCCACACCGCTTAACTCTTGCTGCAAGAGTTCCTCGAATACCACCTGACTGCTTTTGAATTGAGGAGTATCTATGTTTGCGATGTTGTTTGCGATCGTGCGATGTCTAAGCGTTGCAGCATCCAGCGATCGCTCTAGGATCTGCAAATGATAGCTTTCCAGCATGTTTTCTCCCCCAATGTGATCTAATTTACGGAATTTCCACAAATGCACCGATTATTCCACTATTTTCGACATCTTGCTCGTTATCATCATAGCAAAATCACAATTGCGGAAAAAGCCCCTTTTCATGTACTTTCCTAAAATGATTCAATGGGACTAAATAACAAACGCCTTATTGTCATTACGATGTTTTTTAGATGAAATATTGGTGAATGTCAGATTCTTGCAGGATATTATACCCTATTATTTTCTACAAAATTTGCCAGCTGCATATCACAAGCTCATTATGCGTAGGTATATTTACCCAGTAAAAAAGGCGCAGCAACCGAAGTTGCCACGCCTTTATAGCATGATAATACTGGACTTCATTTGTCTTAGGAGCTTTTCAGTTTCTCTAGTTCTGGCAGTAATTTTTCGTTCAGGACTTTGATGAACGTACCTTTCATACCCAGAGAGCGAGATTCGATGACACCTGCGCTCTCCAATTTACGCAATGCATTCACAATCACCGAACGTGTAATACCTACGCGGTCCGCAATTTTGGAGGCAACCAGTAAGCCTTCTTTTCCTTCAAGCTCCTCAAAAATGTGCTCAACCGCCTCCAGTTCACTGTAGGAAAGGGAACCAATCGCCATTTGAACGACTGCTTTGCTGCGCGCTTCTTCTTCAATCGCTTCGGAACGCTCACGCAGAATCTCCATTCCTACCACAGTTGCCCCTACTTCAGCGAGAATCATGTCATCATCTACGAATTGATCGTTGATTCTTCCCAAAATCAGTGTTCCCAATCGGTCGCCACCACCCATAATCGGAACGAGCGTTGTCCAACCAGTACGGAATACTTCTTTCATTTCTACCGGGAAAATCGTGTACGGGCTGTCGACATCCAGGTTAGCCGATGTCTCTTCTACTTTCAAGAGACCTTGGCTGTAATCTTCCGGGAAACGGCGCTCTTCCAGCATTTTGCGCATACGAGCGTTATCCATTTCTTGGTGAATAGCAAAGCCGAGCAATTTTCCTTTGCGGCTGACGACGAATGTATTGGCTTCGATCACATCGCTCAATACTTGCGCCATTTCATTGAAGTTTACGGCATGCCCTGCAGATTTCTGCAGCATGCGATTAATTCTTCTTGTTTTCGACAATAGATCCATTGGTATTTATCCTCCCAAGGTAAATGTTGCACCCATTCTGCCCTTACAAAATATATTGGCTCAAATCTTTGTTTCCGGCGATTGTTCCCAATTTTTGCTGAACGTAATCTGGGGTTATTTTTACTACTTCTAGATGAATATCTGGAGCTTCAAAGGAGAGATCCTCCAGCAGCTTTTCCAAAATCGTGTGCAAGCGCCTTGCTCCGATATTATCTGTTGATTGGTTTACTTCCGCTGCCATTTTCGCTAATTCTTGAATGGCTTCTGGCGTGAATTCTACATGGACACCTTCTGTTTCCAGCAGCGCCGTGTACTGTTTCAGCAAAGCGTTTTTCGGCTCTGTCAAAATCCTGACAAAATCCTCGACTCTCAAACTAGTCAATTCCACGCGGATCGGAAAGCGACCTTGCAACTCCGGAATTAAATCCGATGGCTTCGCAATGTGAAAAGCTCCTGCTGCAATGAAGAGGACATAATCTGTCTTAACTGGGCCGTATTTCGTCATAATGGTGGACCCTTCGACAATCGGAAGAATATCTCGTTGTACCCCTTCTCTCGAAACGTCTGGGCCGCGCCCATCCTTGCCTGCAATCTTGTCAATCTCATCGATAAAGATGATTCCATGCTGCTCGGCCCGTCGGACTGATTCTTGTGTAACTTCGTCCATATCCACCAGTTTTTGCGCTTCCTGCTGAATTAATACCTTTCGGGCATCTTTAATTCGCAATTTTCGTTTCTTCGTCCGCTTTGGCAATAGGTTACCCAGCATATCCTGCATTTGCATGCCCATTTGTTCTGTACCCGGCATTTGGAACATGTCAAACATGGTTGGCGACTGATCTTCTACATCGATCTCGATGACCTGGTCTTCCAGCTGTCCATTATCCAGCTGCCAAGCGACTTGTCTTCTTTGCTGCTGAAGGGATGCTTCATCGGTATCGGTGTGATTCTGCTGCTGTTGCTGCTGACCACCAAAAAACATTTCAAGTGGATTTTTAAAGGAGCTCTGCTGCTTGCGCGAAGGTACGAGAACCTCTACAATCGCCTCGTTCGCCAGCTTTTCAGCCTTCTCCTTAACCTCTTCCATCTTTTCCTGTTTTACCGTGCGGATGGATGCTTCTACGAGATCGCGTACCATCGATTCTACATCGCGTCCTACATATCCAACCTCGGTAAATTTGGTCGCTTCGACCTTAATAAAGGGAGCACCGGTCAGTTTTGCAATTCTGCGCGCAATCTCTGTTTTCCCCACACCTGTTGGTCCGATCATCAGGATGTTTTTTGGAACGACATCGTCTATCATTTGTTCTGGCAACCGGCTCCGGCGATAGCGATTGCGGAGAGCTACTGCAATGGCTTTCTTTGCTTGAGCCTGCCCGACAATGTATTTATCCAAATGCTCTACAATTTTACGCGGGGTTAACTGCTCAAAATTCAGCACACAATGACCTCCCTTTCGATCAGTTCAACTCATCCACGACGAGGTTGTTGTTGGTGAAGACGCAGATATCAGCTGCTGTTTGTAAGGATGCTTCTGCAATTTCCCGAGCACTCAGATGAGGCGCGTACCTTTTCAAAGCTCGACCAGCGGCCAATGCAAAGCTCCCGCCTGATCCAATTGCCAAGATTCCATCGTCCGGTTCGATGATTTCCCCGTTTCCTGAAATGAGCAAGATATGCTCCCTATTCACCACGATCATCATCGCTTCGAGTCGGTGCAGAACTTTATCCATTCGCCATTCCTTTGCCAGTTCTACAGCAGCTCGCTGCAGATTGCCGTGGTATTCTTCCAGTTTTCCTTCAAATTTTTCAAACAGCGTAATCGCGTCTGCAACAGATCCAGCAAAACCGGCCAATACCTCGCCTCTGTAGAGACGTCTTACTTTTTTGGCACCGTGCTTCATGACCATGCTGTTGCCAAAGGTGACTTGACCATCTCCGGCCATCGCTACGGAACCGTTGTGTTGAACGGCAAATATTGTGGTGGCGTGAAACTGTTCCATATCGGATTCCTCCCGTTCATGATTTGGTGGAACCGGAATCGCGCGTCATCGCGCGAGGGTGAGCGGTGTCGTATACATGGCGCAGCCGCTCCTTGGTCACATGCGTATATACCTGTGTCGTCGATACATTGACATGACCCAGCAATTCCTGAACAGTACGCAGATCAGCTCCACCGTTCAGCATATGGGTAGCAAATGTGTGACGAAACGTATGAGGAGACACGCGCAGGTGTAGCGCATAGGTCTCTACATATTTGTCTACGGTCCGGCGAACGCTTCGATCCGATAATGGCTCCCCCCGGTAATTCACAACCAGGTAGCCGTGATCTTCCTTACCCGCCATCAGTTTTTCTCTTCCATATTCTAGGTATTGCCGAAGAACGTCACAAGCATAACTTCCTATCGGAACATATCGTTCTTTTGCTCCTTTACCGAAAACCAGAGCGACTCCCATAGACGGATTCACATTATCTACAGATAGCATGACCAATTCGGACACGCGCATGCCGCTGGCATATAGCAGTTCAAAGATCAGTCGATCGCGTATCCCTAATGGAGTAGACATGTCAGGAAGGTCAAAAAACGCCTGTACTTCTTGTGGATACAAAAAGGAAGGGAGTTTCTTCTCCATTTTTGGAGTCGAGACCAGTTGAAAAGGGTTTTGTTCTAATTGACCTTCACGCAATAAAAAACGACACAGGCTTCGCAAACTAGAGAGCTTGCGGGCAATACTTCGGCGTGAGAGCCCCTTTTTAGCCAAGAGTGCCAAGAATGAGCGACCATGCAAATAAGAAACAGCAGCAAATGCAGTGATTTGGTGCTGTTCCATAAAGGCGACAAATTCTCTGATATCTGCCACGTATTGCTTCACCGTGTGAGGAGAGGCGTTTTTTTCGATTCGCAAATAACGAGTAAACATCGAAATCTCCGCTTCATGCTGCTGCGAAATATCCATATGGGATGCACCCTCCTCGAAGCACCTATATAGTAACACAGTGGAAAATCAGATTTCAACGCAAATTGTGTCGTTATTGTGTAAAATTCTGAATTATGTCTAGCGCCCGCTCAGCAAGTTTTTCGTTTTTCTCCCGTTTGTTGCGAATTCGTTCTGGCCATTCGGGTACCAGTCCAAAGTTTGCGTTCATCGGTTGAAAATGCTTAGGGTCAGCCGTCGTAATGTAACGCGCCATACTTCCCATAATCGTTTCTGGTGGTAGGACTAGAAGCTCTTCCCCTTTTGCCAGGCGTGCTGCGTTAATCCCAGCCAGAAGGCCCGAAGCAGCTGACTCTACATATCCTTCGACGCCTGTCATTTGACCTGCAAAAAACAGCGTGTCACGATCCTTGTATTGATAGGTCGGTTTCAGCAGCTTTGGCGAGTTGATGAACGTATTGCGATGCATCACGCCATATCGAACGATCTCGCAGTTTTCCAGACCCGGAATCAAGGAGAATACGCGTTTTTGTTCCGGCCATTTCAGATGGGTTTGAAAACCAACGATGTTGTAAAGTGTAGCTGCACCATTATCCTGACGAAGCTGAACCACTGCATACGGCTTTCTTCCTGTGTGCGGGTCTGTCAGCCCTACAGGCTTCAACGGTCCAAACACCATGGTTTTACGACCGCGTTTGGCCATGACTTCAATCGGCATGCAGCCTTCAAAGAAGATCTCTTTCTCAAAGTCCTTCAATGGTACGGCCTCAGCGGCAATCAACTCGTCGTAGAAACGATTAAACTCTTCTTCCGTCATCGGGCAATTCAGATAGGCTGCTTCACCTTTGTCATAGCGAGAAGCCATGAACACTTTGTTCATATCGATCGAGTCTTTTTCAATGATCGGCGCTGCTGCATCGTAGAAGTACAGATACTCTTCACCTGTCAGATTCTTCAGTTGCTGCGAAAGGGATGGTGAAGTGAGTGGTCCCGTTGCAATTACGACAATCCCTTCAGGAATCTCCGTAATTTCTTCCTTCACGACTTCAATCAATGGATGAGTGCTGACGGCATTGGTCACGTATTCAGCGAATTCATGGCGATCCACCGCGAGAGCTCCACCAGCTGGAACGGCACAGCGGTCGGCTGCTCCAATAATGACGGAGCTGAACCGACGCATTTCTTCTTTTAATACACCGACAGCGTTTGTCAGTGCATTTGCGCGGAGGGAATTGCTGCAAACCAGTTCTGCAAATTTGTCCGTATGGTGGGCTGGCGTCTGTGTCTTTGGTCTCATTTCATATAATCGAACCGGGACTCCGGCCTGGGCAATTTGCCAGGCGGCTTCACTTCCTGCCAGGCCAGCGCCCACGACGGTTATTGGTGCTTGTGTCATGCTGTTAATCCTCCAAGCCTTTAAAAAATCTGATCAAGAATCTGCTTCTTCCTGATAGTCACAGTTGGTACATACGATACTGACACCCTGCTTTTTGCGTTTCTTTTCCACGAGCAAATGCGAGCATTTCGGACACGGGCGTGCAATCGGTTTGTCCCATGATACAAAATCACATTCAGGATAGCGATTGCAACCATAGAAAATCCGGCTCTTCTTAGATTTACGTTCGATGATCGATCCGGTTTCACATTGCGGGCACTTCACGCCGATTTCTTTGACGATTGCTTTCGTGTTTCTGCAATCCGGGAATCCCGAGCATGCCAGAAACTTGCCGAATCGCCCCAGCTTGTAAACCATGACTCTTCCGCACAGCTCGCACATTTCATCGGATTCTTCATCTTTAATCTCAATTTCTTTCATCTCTTCTTCTGCAAAAGCAACACGCTTGGCAAAATCGCCATAGAACGAATCCAGAACTTTTACCCACTCGGTAACGCCTTCCTCGATGCTGTCCAAACCCGACTCCATATTAGCCGTGAATTCCACGTCAAGGATTTCAGGAAAAAACTCTTCCATTAAAGTAATGACGATTTCACCAAGCTCCGTGGGGACAAAGCGCTTCTCCTCTAGAGCAACATACCCGCGTTTTTGTATGGTTTCCATAGTAGGGGCATACGTGGAGGGACGTCCAATGCCTTTTTCCTCCAGCGTCTTGACAAGGCGGGCTTCAGAGTAGCGTGGTGGTGGTTGAGTGAAATGTTGATTCGACTCCAAATCCAGCAGCTCCAAAACCTGACCTTCTTCAATCGGTGGCAAGAAGCTTTCCTCTTCGTTGCCATCATCATTTCCTTCTATGTAGACCTTCATGAACCCAGGAAATTTCACTTTGGAGCCTGTCGCCCTGAAAACAACGCCGCCTGCTTCGATGTCCACACTCATGGTATCCAGCACTGCAGATGACATCTGGCTAGCTAGGAAACGCTCCCAGATCAATCGATACAAGCGCAGTTGGTCCCGCGACAAAAACTGTTTGATTTCATCCGGAGTACGCATGACTGCAGTTGGGCGAATCGCTTCATGGGCATCCTGAGCATTTTCATTCTTGGTTTGTGCACGGGGCTCTGCCAACACATAATCAGGTCCGTATTTTTCTAGTATGTACTCTTTTGCTTCGTTTTGTGCAGTCGTAGAGATACGGGTAGAGTCTGTACGCATATAAGTAATCAAACCTACAGCGCCTTCCTTGTTTCCTACATCGATCCCCTCATACAGCTCTTGCGCAATCCTCATCGTCTTGGCCGTACGGAAATTGAGCTTTCTTGCCGCTTCCTGCTGAAGTGAACTGGTGATGAAAGGAGCAGCAGGGTTGCGTCTACGCTCCCGCTTGGTCACTTTCTGCACAACATACTTCTGGTCTTTGATTCGATCAAAAACTTGTTTTACATCTTCTTCAGAGGAAAGCTCTACTTTTTCTTCGCCATAGCCATAAAACTTTGCTTCAAATTCCTTGCCCATGCTCAACAGCTTGCTTGCAATGGTCCAATACTCTTCAGGTACGAACTGTTGAATTTCTCGTTCGCGATCCATGATGAGCTTTACCGTAACAGACTGAACGCGTCCAGCGCTCAAGCCCTTTCGAACCTTTTTCCAGAGAATTGGACTGATGTTGTAGCCGACTAGACGGTCCAGTATGCGTCTTGCCTGCTGTGCATTCACCAGGTCCATATTGATATGCCGAGGATGCTTGAATGCTTCCTTAATCGCATCCTTGGTGATCTCGTTGAAAACAACCCGAAGAGGCTGATCCAGATCGAGGCCCAAGTATTGTGCCAAATGCCAAGCGATTGCTTCCCCTTCGCGATCCGGGTCAGCTGCGAGATAGACTTTTTTTACTTTTTTCGCTGCGTCCTTCAGAGCTTTTAATACGTCTCCCTTGCCGCGAATCGTTATGTATTTCGGTTCAAAGCCACGTGTAACGTCAACTGCCGTTTGACTCTTCGGAAGATCGCGCACATGGCCCATAGATGCTTTTACAATATATTTGCTACCCAGGTATTTCCCAATAGTTTTCGCTTTCGCAGGGGATTCTACGATTACGAGCGTGTCAGCCATTTTTTTCCTCCCCTTTTAGTAAGGAATCTCCCCTATTATTAATGATGCCTATCCGATTTGTCAAACATCTGAACGCGTCTGGCAGCATGAGGATTGTACTTTGGTCATTACCTACGAGCGAAATAACCACCCGGCAAACTAATCACAATCCCTTTGCTTTCAAGTACAAGAAGTGTTTGATGCAGCATTTTGCGCTCGGAAATCGAAACGCGCTCCAGAAGCTGATCGGCATGCACACCCTCTTCTGTCAGCAGATCGTAGACGGCTTGCTCCCTATCATCCATCGACACTTTTCGTGTTCTTTCTATATTAATAGATGTTTTGCTGTCCATGAATAAGTGCGGCCACTCCTCCCAAATATCCTTGCTCGTTGTCACTAGCTTTGCACCTTGCTTGATCAAATTATTCGTACCAGTGCTCATTTCTGAGAAAATGGGCCCTGGTACCACAAAAACGTCCTTTCCCTGCTCCAAAGCACAATCGGCAGTGATCAATGAGCCGCTTCGTTCTGCTGCTTCTACAACAAGAACCCCGAGACTAAGGCCGCTAATGATGCGATTTCGATCCGCAAACAATCCAGGGACAGAAGGTGTACCTGGCGCATATTCAGAGAGAATGAGCCCGAATGATTCCATCTGCTCATACAGCTTTCTATGACCTGTGGGATAGATCTGATCGATGCCACAGCCCATCACACCAATCGTTTTACCTCCTGCTTTTAACGCTGCTACATGCGCCTCTCCATCAATTCCGTAGGCTAACCCGGAGACAATGACGAATCCCCTCTGCGCCAAATCCTTTGCGAAATGAGCACAGGCTGCACGGCCGTATGGTGTTGGTTTTCTCGATCCTACGACACCCACAGCAGGATATTCATGCAACAAGGAAAGATCCCCACGATAAAAAAAGGCGAGCGGAGGGTCTGGAATCTGAGAAACCTGACGAGGAAAGGCTTGATCCAGAAAGCAAAGGTACTGAATTTCATCCGTCATCCGCTCCCATGAAAGCCGTAAGATCCATTCTATTGGCGAGCTTTTCCCCAACGATTTAGTCATTGCTTCCTTCAGCTTCAGTTGATCAATCAGGTAATCCCATTCGTCCATCGCCGCTGCAAAAGATCCGTACGCCTCATAAATAGCCCAAATTCTTTTTCTGCCCAGACCCGGAATTTTCAACAAAAAGTACAAGATATCCCGTTCGTTCACGCTATTCCACTGCATGATTACACGCTCCCCGCTCGTACCTTTGGATTGTTTTCCAATTGTAACGAATAACAGCGAGCTGCTCAAAAATATTTCTATCCGTCGAAATCGATGACGTACGACTCGACAACAGACTGCATTTTACGCCATAACAAAACGGACTAGCCTGAGCCAGTCCGTTTTGAATTGCGACATATATGGCTTATTTAGACAAAACTTTGTCCAACATGCCACGCTCGGTCAGTACTTCTACCAATGTTTCACCAATAGCTGCAGGGGTTTTCGCTACGCGAACACCGCAAGATTCCAGCTTGGCAATTTTCTCAGCAGCCGTACCTTTACCACCGGAAATAATTGCGCCAGCATGACCCATGCGTTTTCCTGGAGGAGCTGTTTGGCCACCGATGAAGCCCACTACTGGCTTCTTCATGTTAGCAGCGATCCAGTCAGCTGCTTCCTCTTCCGCAGTACCACCGATCTCACCGATCATGATAACCGCTTCTGTATCAGGGTCTTCATTGAACATTTTCAGGACGTCGATGAACTCCATACCTTTTACAGGGTCACCACCGATACCTACAGCAGTAGATTGACCGATTCCACGAGTAGAGGTTTGATGTACCGCTTCATAGGTCAACGTGCCAGAGCGGGATACGATTCCCACTTTACCTGGTGTATGGATATATCCTGGCATGATGCCGATTTTGCACTCGCCTGGAGTGATGACGCCTGGGCAGTTAGGACCAATCAGCTTGGTCTTTTTGCCTTCCATGTAACGTTTTACTTTTACCATGTCGAGAACTGGGATACCTTCTGTAATGCAGATTACGAGATCCAGTTCAGCGTCTACTGCTTCCATGATCGCGTCAGCAGCGAAAGGAGGAGCTACGTAGATTACAGATGCATTTGCACCCGTTTTTTCGACAGCTTCCGCCACCGTGTTGAAAATTGGAATACCGTCAACTTCAGTGCCACCTTTACCCGGTGTTACACCGCCAACCATTTGTGTACCGTATTCAACTGCACCGCGAGTGTGGAACAAACCGGTTGCACCTGTAATCCCTTGTGTAATGACTTTTGTATTTTTATTTACGAGAATACTCATCGCGTATTTTTCCCACCTTTTTATACGTATCTGATCGCTTAATTTACTTCACCAAAGATACGATTTTCTCTGCGCCATCCGCCATGGATTCAGCAGCTACGATATTCAAACCGGATTCATTCAGGATTTTCTTCCCGAGCTCCACGTTGGTACCTTCCAGGCGAACAACGAGTGGTTTGTCCAATTTGATTTGTTTCGCTGCATTTACAACGCCGTTTGCGATGACGTCGCATTTCATGATGCCGCCGAAGATGTTGACAAAAATACCTTTTACTTTTTCGTCACGAAGGATGATTTTGAACGCTTCCGTAACTTTTTCTTCAGTAGCTCCGCCACCTACATCAAGGAAGTTGGCAGGATCTCCACCGTAGAATTTCACGATGTCCATTGTAGCCATCGCCAGACCTGCACCGTTTACCATGCATCCGATGTTACCATCGAGTGCGATGTACGCGAGGTCATATTTGGAAGCTTCAATTTCCTTCTCATCTTCTTCATCCAGGTCGCGAAGAGCCACGATGTCAGCATGACGATAGAGAGCGTTACTGTCAAAGTTCAGTTTGGCATCGAGAGCCATTACTTCACCATCGCCAGTAACAACCAGTGGGTTGATTTCTGCAATCGAGCAATCTTTGTCAACAAATGCTTGATAGAGGCTCATCATGAACTTCGCAGCTTTGTTGATCAGTTCTTTTGGAATGTTAATGGCATAAGCCAGTCGGCGAGCTTGGAAAGCGTTCAGACCAGTTACCGGGTCAATGACTTCCTTGAAGATTTTTTCTGGGGAGTGTTCTGCCACTTCCTCGATCTCCGTACCGCCTTCTTCAGACGCCATCATCACTACGCTGCCTGTTGCACGGTCAACGACTACACCAACGTAGTATTCTTTTTTGATGTCGCAACCTTGCTCGATCAAAAGGCGCTTTACTTCTTTTCCTTCTGGGCCAGTTTGGTGAGTCACCAGGACTTTACCCAGAATTTCCCCGGCGTATGTACGAACCTCATCGAGGTTTTTCGCAACTTTTACGCCACCCGCTTTACCGCGGCCACCTGCATGAATCTGAGCCTTTACTACATTGATCTGTGTTCCGAGTGCTATGGCAGCTTCTACTGCCTCGTCCACTGTGAAGGCAACGCGTCCTTCCGGAACCTTCACACCGTACTGTTTAAGTATCTCTTTACCTTGATACTCATGAATGTTCATTCTCCATCCTCCTATGGCAGATAAAGATCGGCAGGCTATTTGACTGGTAAAAAAACATCCTGTCCCAGTCAATTCCTCCACTATCAGTGCAACAGTTTCTATTCTACGATAAAACTTTCAAAAGTGGTAGTAATATGTTTCTCATATATCCTGACCATTCACACTCATCTTCATGAGTTCATTCGTTATTTTCTAGAAGAATCAAGGAGTTTCAGAATATTATGGTCTAAATTATTGTGAGAAAACCATGATTGATCAAGTTTAAAAGTGAGAGGATACATTTCGATCGTGCGCTTCGTATCGCTGGAAACAAAATGAAGGACGTACTGTTTTTCTCCTGGTTGACTCGGTGCATCAGGAAGTGGAGTAGCGCTTTTGATTAGGCGAACGATCTGATGTGCCTTCCCCTGTTCCTTGGTTGTGGTTGTCACATCGTACTCATGATCTTCAACATCGGTCCTTCCTGCTTTTTCAATGCGCAGCTTGTTCGCCTTGAATAGCTTTTCGTAGATATCGTCCGTTTTTTCTTTTGGTGGAAGCCAGGAGGTCAATTGGGAAAAAAGGGCACCTTCTACATGAAAAGTGAGCGTCTCCCTGCCAAATGGAATCGAGATCAAGGTAGGCGTTAGAACCGTAACCTCCAAAGGTTTTTCGTTGGAGTGAATACGCATCCTGTAATACGGGTGCAACGGATACTGTTTTACCCCCTGTTCCAATTCGGGATCAGCAGAACGCAGCAGTTGTTTGACTGCATCTCTTTCTGAATCCTGCAACAATTTGGTCGATGAAAGGTCCTCTGCCGACAAGTAGATGTTGTTCATCTCTTGGGCTAGAATACCAGTACCTACTTGCTTATGTACCCATTGGTAAAAGGTCTTTGCACCATTTCCTCGAAATGTACGATCTCCATACTGACTGGCTTTTTCACCGATAGGGACAACCAAGGGTGCCAAATCCTTCCTGTACAGTACTAATGTAAAGCGAACTTCTCCCTGGTCGAGCGGTTCAGTAGATACCTCTAGATCTTGACCTTGCTCCGTGAGTTCCTTCATAAAAACAGGCAGTTCCAGTGCAACTTCCTGTCCATCCGTTGACATGACGGTCACCTTTTCAACCGCCCCCAATTCCGTTTCAATGCTCCCTCTCATGTCGGTTTTGATCCCTTGATTATCCTGGGAACATCCCGTCAGTACTAAGCCGGCTACAAGTAGTGGAAATAGGTAAGCACGAAAAGACGATTTCATGCAATCTAGCCTCCCTCGCGTGTGTTCTGTCTACTGAAGCTACAGAAGTCCCAATCGACGGCTGATCTCACTGCCAAGTTTTCGCTTCACATATATTTCGCCGATTTGATGCGGATCTTTTACAACCACCGAGCGATTGTTGGTCCGAATGACTACGTACTTTTCCCCATTTTTATCAAGTCCGCAAATCAGTTCAGAGGAAACCTCTACAAAGATGATGACAACATACTTATCCATTACCTTTTTCAAGGAAATTTTAGGGAAAGGAGTGAGAAATGGTGTCGTTTTATCCTGGATGTACTGTGTTATGGCAAGCACGTATTTATCCGGGTCTCCGTATTGCTCTACTTCATGATTGACTCCAACAATACTCCCTTCGTCTGTGATCCCCAAAAACAGATTTCCGTTGTTTGAATTGGCAAAGGCCACTACACTTTTTATAATTCCACTTTTGGATAACAAGAAATCGCGTTTGAATTCGATCATGTCGTTCTCACCCAATTGGATCGCAACCTGCGGGTCTTCGACTCGGCCCAAATAGCGGAAACGGCTGATGGCACCCAAACGATAGACGTACTCCTCAAAAATATCTGACGGCAAAGTGATATCTTCCAGGACTGCATCTGTGTTTTGCCACAGCTTGTAGGTCCGGGGTGAAAAGCACATGTCAAACAATACTCTGCTCCCTAACGAACGGATGTTCATTCCGATGGAAGCAGGTCTCTTCAGAGAAGGTTGATAAGGAGGATCGCTTTCTACTTGAAGGACCCCTGCGTACAGCAGCATATCAAAATAATGACGAGGCAATTTCGCCCTATGCTTTAACAATTCCCGTTCAGGTGTGGCTCGTGCTGTCAGGTGATAGAAGTCAAAATGAACTTCTACATCATCCAGGGAAAGGACAACGGCTAAAAACGAATACAGATGGCGCATGAAATTCCCTCGTTTTATGTTATTTGTCATCTCTCGTTTGTTGGTCATATTTTAACGCAATCATCTGTTAATTGACTAGTCATTTCTCACTATTGTCTCCTTTAGACCTATGTCTACAGAACTACTAAAGGCGAGGAACACTCGGCAAAAAGAGTGTCACTCGCCTTATTTGCTGCACGGAAAAGTCATGATGCATCTACGCTTGATAAGTTTGTAGGATGGTTTGAAGTTTGAAGGACAAACCCATCTCTCCTTTAATCTTCAGCTTCCCCATCATAAATGCCGCTGTAGGATTCATGTTCCCCTGAACCAGCTTGATAAAATTTTCATCGGATAATTCCAGGGTACATCTAGCCTCCTCCAACGCTTCCTTCGAGTATGTAGCCTGATTATTCCCAATTTTCACCTGATACGTTCCAGCTTCTTCACCACTTAGCTGAAAGTGGTAGACAACCGACATCCCTTGAATCCCTTTTGGATCCGCATTGATTTTATCCAACAAATCCGTGATGGTTTTCTCGACGGACATATGTCACCCTCCCTCGTCTATTTTGTATATTTTTAGCATTTTTCCCCAAATAAATCTACCATGGCTTATTCCAAGATATGTGCAGCGACGACCGCGTTTGGGTGGAATGATATTCTGATTAAGCAAAAGTCCCTACACAATAAAGAAATAAGCCGGTACATTCCGGCTTATTTCACTCGAACTGCAGTACCTGTTGCAATCACCATCATCATACCTTCACGCAGTGTTTCAAAGTCCAGGTCAACACCAATGACAGCATTCGCTCCTAGTGTACGTGCTTTTTCCGTCATCTCCCGGATCGCCATCTCGCGTCCTTCTGCCAGTTTGCTCTCATACGTACCACTTCTTCCACCGATAATGTCCGTAATTCCCGCGAGAAAATCTCGGACAACGTTGGCCCCCATGATCACTTCGCCACTCACGATGTCAAGATAGGCTTCAATTTCTTTCCCTTGCAAGGTACTGGTAGTTGTTACGATCATTTCTGACAGCCTCCTAATATCCATATTATCCATTTCACTGAGTAGTACGATTCAAGGAAAGCAGAGTTGCACTTTTCTGCAGGGCCTACTACCTCATCATCAGAAAGTGTATGTATTGTCGAGAACCCCTATACCCCGATTTCCACAGGGGCTGGGTTAATAAGGTCTGCTCACACTCCGGTTTTTGGCAGACGTCGATAACAGACTCGCCCTCTCCATCAATTCACGAAGCGAAAGAGAGAAAAAATCGGAATCTAGGTAGCCATTTACATGTCCTACAGCTGCAGATATTTGGACGTGGCGGATATCGATTGGCTTTTCCATGATTTCCAAGTAGGAAAAAACATGATTGTCATCAGCCGTAGATATCACAACAAACTCATCTCCCGCATATCTGCTTAAAAAGTCATACCGATCATCCATCAAATCGGATAGAACATTCGAATACTCACGGATTACATCATTTCCAAAAGGATGACCGTAAAGCTTGTTGATTTGACCAAAGTTGTTTAAATCAATAAACAACAGATGAAACGGGGTCCCTTCTTTCAATAAGCGTTCCCCAATGGACTGAATGTAGGGAGCGCGGAATAAGCCAGTCAATGGATCTGTATATTCCGCAATTCTCATCAATACAGCTTCTCTCGTTACTCTTCCAACCAATCTTTCCTCGTCCAAAATCAATATTTCTTCGATTCCGGAATTTCTGATAAGCCGATCAGCATCCCAAATGCTCTGATCCACCGACATGTTGATTGTCTCGGAAGTCATGGCATCTGCAACAATTCGATTGGGATGGGAAGAACGAACATCTCTTGAAGTCATAATTCCGATAACATCGTCATGTTCGACTACGATCAAAGAGCTGACATGATGCTCGTTCATTCGCTCTGCCGCATGGGCAACACTTTTTTCAGAGGTTATGGTATGAAGATCGGTCGTCATGATATCGGATACGATCATGACAGCTCCACCTCGCGTTGAACCGTCACGGCTATTTTTAATTCAGACCGCAACACCATCGAATCGCTGATCATTCGCTCAGCTTCCTCTAGGATAATGTTCATGAGTCGTTTTTCATCAATCATTTGCAATAGCGTATTGCGCAACAAAATGGCTTCAATTTTGGGATGATCCATTTTCAATAGTGTAAACTGCTCTGGTGAGAGTGCCTCCGCCATTCTTCTCACTGCCTCAGGTCCAATGGGGGCTTTCCTCCCGATAATTAATAAATCCTGCATCGGTGGTACTTCGAATTCCGATATTTTAAGGGAAAGCGTCGCTTTCCTGGAATATACGTTCCTATCACTCATTTCACTATCCTCCACATTCATCCTAAGGTCCCTTTCAACCTTCCGGGTTTCCCAAACAAATAGCCCTGGCCGTTTTTCACCCCTAGTCGTGCAGCACAGTCGAAATCCTTTATTATTCTCTACGCCTTCCAGAATGAGTTGAATGTCATTTTGGCAAAACTCTACAAACAATCGTACCACTTGCTGCTTTTCCTTCGAGACGGAGAGCAGCTTGGAATAATAACGATCAACCTTAATATAATCTGGCGCCAGATCATGAATATTGCGAAACGTATCCGTTCCATCCCCAACATCATCAAGTGCGATTAAAAAACCTCGTCTCCGCAAGTCTGATACTCTTTGGATAAAGACCGAATCATGACGCAGTTCGCTTTTCATAATGGATTCATTGATTTCCAACACGGTACGATTGAGGAAGGGCAAGTAAGCAGCGGAGATTTCCTCCACAAAAGGAAGAAATGAAGTTTCCATAATTGTCGATGGAAACACATTTACAAAGAGTAGCCCATTTTTATGATTTGCCGGTAATTGGAAAAAGGCAGAAATAGCATAATACAAAGATTGCATATCCAATTCTGCCAGCTTATGTTTCTCTACCGCTTCCTGAAAAAACGCTTCCGGATGAATGCCCGCCGCATTGCGAAACAATGCTTCATAACCCAATCTCGATTTCCCTAAAAAATCACATATAGGCTGGAACTCGTGATAGTATTCTTGTTTCTTAAACTTTTCCGCAACACGATCCATCAAATGTCCTTTCTCTTTCCAAGTAAATGATGTGATGGGCAAAAGAAGAGCTACTACATCCATGAAGGAGCCACTCAAATGGTTCCGAGTGATTGAATAACCAACCAATATGTACAAACGGATGAACAGTCCGAATTCGTGTACTGTCAATTATTCCTAACAAAAAAAGGATCATTGTCGAATTGCAATTCGACATTATAAGCCTTTATCCCTATCTTTATTCGCCAAATTTTTGCAAAATCCTCTCCAAAAAGTACTATTTACCTCCAAGTAACCTGTACGTTACAAAAATGTCACTTTTTTCATTATGGCACCATTACATGCTTCATCAAGGATTTCTTATTAGATCGTTTAGTGGGCGTCTTTTTCCTGTGGATGAAAAGTAAGGTTGCTCGTTGTTTTTTAATGGGGATATCGGGATCTCAGTGGAAGGTAGTCGAGAAATATATGGTCACCAATTGTGGCCTGACGGTAATCTAGTCAAATGGGATTCGGGCAGTTAACCCGAACAAAGAAGTGGAATAACGTATAAGAAAAAGATTGTAGATAGTCTGAATATAGAATGGGAAAGGATGAATCCAGATGACTTCCTCAACCATGTCTTCCCTTCGTGTACCTGTTGGTCACACTTTTCCGCTCTTGCTGGCTGCCAATCCATCGACCGGCTATCAGTGGGAGCTTTCCACTCCTGTAGATCCCCGTTTTCTTGTTTTGCTTTCCAATCAGTATGTTCCAAATGAACGATCAGCACGAGTTGGCCAGAGTGGTCATCAGGTTTTCCGTTTTCAATCCTTGCATACAGGGATGACTTCCATTGCGCTCAAGTATTGCCGACCTTGGGACACCGGTGATTGTGCAGCTTTTGCTTTTTATACGGTTGAGATTTTCTAAATCTTTATACAAACCAAACTCGGCCATTTGGGGTCAATTTGCGATGCCGCGATCCAAAGCCCGATATCGAATCGCCTCTGCTACATGGGCCGCTTCAATTTTTGCAGTGCCATCCAAATCCGCAATGGTTCTCGCCACTTTGACGATCCGGTCGTAGGCTCGCGCACTCAGACCCAACCTATCAAATGCAAGCTGCAGCAATTCTTGACCTTCTTTATTTAGACTAGCATACCGACGTATTTCTCCGCCATTCATCGTACTGTTAAAGGGACTGCCCGGCCGATGGGAATATCGTTCCAATTGGATGAGGCGCGCCTGTTCTACTCGTTTTTGGATATCGAGAGTGGATTCTTCTTCTACTCGTTCGTGCAATAACTGAACGGGCACTCGTGGAACTTCCAAATGTAAATCGATGCGGTCGAGCAGAGGTCCAGATAATTTGGAGCGGTATTTCTGAATTTGCAGTGGTGAGCAGGAACAGGCTTGTTGGTCACGAGTCCCGAAGAATCCACACGGACAAGGGTTGCACGACCCAATGAGCAAAAATCGAGCGGGGAATGTAAATACCTGTTTGGAGCGGCCAATCGTGACTACTCCCGCTTCCAAAGGTTGACGTAATACTTCTAAGACGTGGCGTGAAAACTCAGGCATTTCATCGAGAAAAAGGATTCCTCCATGGGAAAGGCTGCATTCACCGGGACGAGGGATTTGCGCTCCTCCCCCAATCAGAGCTGTTGCTGTAATCGTATGATGTGGTGAACGAAAAGGTCGTTCACTAATCAAACCGCTCGTACGTGTCAATTGCCCTGCGATACTGTATATTTTGGTCACTTCATATGACTCGTCCATGGTCATTTGCGGCATAATCCCAGGAAGGCAATTCGCCAATAAAGTCTTACCCGAGCCAGGTGGCCCGACAAGAATGACATTATGAAAGCCTGCTGCAGCGATTTCCAAACCGCGTTTCACGAATTGCTGTCCATAGACATGGCTGAAGTCTGGACAGCCGTTTTCACCGCGCAACCGGATCGCTTTTTTCGTGTTTTTCTCGTAGGTAGTGTTATTTTCCCATTCCTCAATCCAAAATCGAGTTGCCTCGCGTAAATGTTGGGCAGGCAAGACGGCCATATCCACCAGGTGGGCTTCTGCTTCGTTTTGGGCAGGTAGGATGACATGAGTAAAGCCGTTTCTTTTCGCTTCCAGCAGTATCGGTAATACACCTGTTACAGGACGCAGCGAACCGTCCAACGCCAATTCTCCAAGGATCAGAATCTTCCCTTCACGGGGTGGAATTTGTTTGGAGGCAAGCAGGATGCCGATCGCGATAGCCAGATCAAAACCGGAGCCTTCTTTACGCTGATCAGCCGGGGCCAGATTTACCGTAATGCGCTGCATCGGGTAGTCATAACCAGCATTTCGAATTGCTGCCCGGACACGGTCCCGTGCTTCTTTAACGGCCGAACCGCCTAATCCGACCAGGTCGAACTGCGGTAGTCCATTGGCGATATCTGTTTCGACTGAAACCATCATGCCATCAATTCCAAGAATGGCTCCGGAATAGCTGCAAGCGTACATACGTTTCCCCTCCTGCTTTTAGGATAGAAAAAGAAAGGGAGGGATGGCAAGATTATTTGAGAGGTTTTGGGGAGTGTTACTAACTCAACTTTCGCAGAGCGAAAATGAGCGTATTTCCTTGGTACAACAAGTTTAAAGCCGATTTTAGAATGCTCCTTGAAAAATAGAAAAACACCACTCTGTTTGGTAATATGAAAGTGACTAAACAATCACTACCATACAGAAGATTTAGCATGCAAGCCGTATGGGGCACGTTCACTATATTGAAATATAAAAAACAAGACCTACTGAACTTCCAATCATTCAGTAGGTCTCTTCGTTTCTTATTTCACCTTCACTTTAATCTCTACTTCTTCACCCTTATATTCTGCAGTGATGACAGCAGAGCCTTTCTTTTTCCCAGTCACTACACCATCTTTTACTGTAGCAACAGAGGATTTCGACGTACTCCATTTAACATCAGAGCCGGATACTTTTTTACCATTGTAGGTTACTCGGATGGTTTCTGTTTTCCTGACCTTGACGGAAATTCTATCGTCATCCACCTCGAGGCTATCAGCGTCTTCCACCGTCACTTCGATGGTTGTTTTTGCGCCTTTATAGGTCGCAGTAATGGTAGCCGTACCTTTTGCCTTTGCTTTGATCGTACCTTTATCTACCGAAGCGACTGAGGATTTCGAGGTTCCCCATTCTGCTTTTGAATTGTTCAGTGTGTCCCCATCGTACTTCAGTTTTACTTTCTTGGTGTCACCTTTTTTCAGGGTGATTTTGGTTTGAGTGGCTTCCAGCTTTGATTTGCTTTCTTCTACGGTGACTTGAATATCAACGAACTCATCTTTATAGAATGCGGTAATTGTCGCGGTACCTTTGGCTTTGGCTGTGACCACACCATCATTAACAGATGCGATCGATGATTTTGAAGAACTCCAGACTGCTTTTGAACCCGTAACGGTTGCGCCATCATATTTCAAACGGATGGTTTGCTTTTCATCCGCTTTGAGCGTTATTTTCGATTCTGTCGCTTCTAGTTTTGCTTTGCTGTTTTCAACCTTCACTTCGATATCGACGCTCTCGCCCTTATAGACGGCATTTATGGTTGCGGTACCTACTCCTTTTGCAGTTACTACGCCGTCTTTTACAGTCGCAACGGATGATTTAGAAGAACTCCAAGCCGCTTTCGAGCCTGTAACGTTGGCTCCATCGTATTTCAGTCGAAGCGTCTGAGTGTCACCCTTCTTCAGCGTAACCTTGGTTTGTGTCGCTTCCAGCAGGGCTTTATCGTCCTGTACGGTTATCTCAACATCGGCAAACTCACCTTTATATACCGCAGTAATCGTTGCTTTTCCTTTTGCCTTTGCCGTTACTACTCCGTTGTTGACTGTAGCTACTGCTGAATTAGAAGTAGCCCATCCAGCGCTCGAACCCGTTACATTTGTCCCATCGTACTTCAACTGAATCGTTTTCGTTTCTCCCTTTTTCAAAGACACTTGCTTTTGCGTCGCTTCCAGCTTCGCCGTATCTTCTACGGTGACGGTGACTTTTACGGATTCATTCTTATATTTTGCAGTGATCGTCGCTGTCCCTTTAGCTTTTGCAGTGACCACACCATTTTTCACCGTTGCGATCGAGGAGTTCGAGGTCGTCCAAGTTGCATTGGAGCCAGTCAATGCTTTTCCGTTGTAGGTCAACCCAATCGTGCTGGTTTTTCCTTTTTTGATCGTCACTTTGCTTTGTTTTGCGACAAGACCTGCATCTTCATTGACTGTTACGCTGATCGTAACGGATTTGCCGCTGTATTTCGCTGTAATGGTTGCCGTGCCTTTGCCTTTTGCTGTAATCGTGCCGGTGTTGCTCACTGTTGCCACAGTAGATTTCGAGGTAGTCCAGGTTGCTTTAGTGGAATTCAGTGAAGAACCACCGTAGGTCAGCGTAACTTTCTTCGTGTCTCCTTTATCCAAGGTGACTTTGTTGATGTTCGCTTTCAAGGTGTTTGCGCTCTGTACCGACGACGCCTGAATTTCAGATGAAGCAGGCGCGATTTCTTGTGCTTGAGACATTACGGGTATAGATAAATGAATGCTGCTTGCTAGGACCGCCGCCAAGATCCATTTGGACAATATATTTCTGGTTTTTCGTTGCATGATAAACCTCCTAAATATTCCTGCTACTTGATTAGACGTTTGTCACTGGAAAATGTAACGCATAAAAGAAAATAATAACACTGTTTCTTTGAATTTTTTTTGAAAAACTTGTCCGTCTTCGAATTTTTCAAAAAAAAAAGCCTTCCAGCCTGGCTGGAGGGCAAAGATTGTTGCTTGGAGGAGTTTCATCGCGTCGAGTACAGTACATCATACGTCAAGGTGCGGAGTGTTGCTGTAGACGAATCCCCAATCACTACGGTCTCAAGCGCCCGTTTTTCCATTCCAGCACATCTTTATTTCTTTTAAAAAGCATATTCGATGTGCTGGATCTGCGTAGTCTTGTCCTTTAGATCTCCGGTTGGGCAATGGATCGCGATAACATCCATGCGGAAGGCTGGAAATGAGTGTGAGTGGCTCTGCAAGTACGAAAGGGCTAGCTCCCGCAGTTTGTTTCTTTTTCTCCAGGTGACAGATTCTCCTGCCGTACCATATGTAGGTTGCGTTCTCGTCCGAACCTCGACGAAGACCAGCGTATGCCCATCAAGTGCAATGATGTCGATCTCGCCTTGTCGGGAACGCACATTTCTGTCCAGAATGTGATAGCCCTTTTCCTGTAAAAAAAGACCTGCAAGCTCTTCACCTTTTTGTCCCAGGATTCGCCTTTTGTCCCTCATCTATTTCTTTTTTCCTCCCTTATCCAAGCGGTATACAAAAGCAAGGACTTCCGCTACAACCTGATACAACTCCGGAGGAATTTGTTGGTTCAAGTCCAGCTTGCCCAGTACTTCAACCAGCGAAGGATCCTCCTGAACAGGAACGTTGTTGTCCTTGGCAGCTTTCAAAATATTCTCGGCGATGTAGCCAGTTCCCTTGGCCACCACTCGGGGCGCTTCCATCGTTCCGGCCTGATATTTGAGCGCTACCGCCTGTTTGCGCATATGCTTGTCTGGAGCAGTCTCCTGATTCATACTCGCAGGTCCACCCCTTTGTAATCGGTCATCAGGGTAGCCTTTGCGGCAGACACTGTGGTCGATTTACCCTGCTGCTCAGGAATGGGTTGTACGCGCATCGAGGATAACGAGTAGCCAATCTCTTGAAGCTGATCGGTGAATCCTCCCTTGATGGCATGGGCCAATGCTTCTATGCCAGGGGTGTCATTAAAAATTTGCAGATTGACGATTTTTTTGACAATGTTCACATCGATCATGGTCGTACCTAATGCTTGCAGATTGAGATGGAAAAAGAGTCGGCAGTTCTCTGCATCCAACTGGCCTGAGCCTTTTTTCTTGGATTCGATTTGTACGTACGCGGTTTCTTCGCCTTGCTCGGTTCGCAGAGGAATTTGCATCACGATTTGAGACAAGGATTGATTAGCTGGCTGCGTCAGCATGAGTTGTTGTCCTGTCACCTGCTGCAAAAGCTGGTCTGCAGCTTCACGCAATGCGACTGGTATGTTCGAATTGCTTTGCGTCAGCTGGAGCAGCATCGCTTTCACGCTCTCCATCTGCTTTTGGACACCAGCGTCCCAAGAGATTGACCCAGCTAAAGCTTGTCCCATCAATTCTCGTTCATGTGCGAATCCCAGTTGCTGAAACAGCTGCTGGATCGGATTTGAACGGCCCGCAGTTTGCGCTGTATGAAGGTTTGCTTCGATTGGACGACTAACATTATCCGTCACAGGTTGCAGAGTAGATCCGACAACGCTCCCTTGTGCAGGCTGAGTGGTTTGCTGTCCTTGAGTGGGGGTTCCCGTACCTTCTCCGGAAAAAGCGCTGTTGGAACCTGTCGATGCAGTAGGATTAAAACCAGTCTGAACCGGGGTTTGTCCTGGTGGACTCTGGCTTTGCAATGGATTGCTGAGGGAGCTGACGACGCTTGGCTGACTTCCCATCGTCTGAACAGGCGGCTGCTGCATCATTACACCATTCATCGTTTGAGGCGATCCCGCCTGCTGGGATGCTGCCTGATTAGCAGAAGCTGGCACATTTGTTGGCTGCTGGTTGCCTAGCTGCTGCGGTTGTTTGACTTCATTGCCACGAATGCCGGAAGATTGCGCCGGTCTGGCCTGTTGTTCCACTTTTCCGTTATCTAGGATCTGTACAGGCAGACCCGCTATTTTCTCTTTCAATTGGGTGACGAGCTGGCGTAGATCCCCGACAGTTGCCTGCACCGCTTGAGTCTGGCCTTGAACCTGACCTTGTGCTTGTGGCTGAGGCTGCACTTGTCCCTGTCCGGCCGAATTCGTAGCGCCTGAACCGACTTGTCCGGTTTGTGCAGGGGACAGATTCTCATTTGCCTCCAAAAAAAGTGCGGCTTGCTGCAGAAAGTTTTGCATCAATGTGCTCATCGGACGCTCGGAAAAAAAAGCCTTGAGCCCCGCTACCGTATCAGGTGTCAGCGGCAAATTTCGCTTCATAGCTGTCATGAAGGCTTGAATCGTCGCATTGTCCAAGCCCAGCTTTTGTGCCACCCCGGTAAAAGCCTGGACCGTCTCCTTGGTGACAGGCAGATTCCCGTTCATCAAAGCCTGCACGATGGCTCGACTTTCTTTTGTTTCAGGCAACCCGAGTGAACGCATCAGTCCTTCCAACGTCGCCCCGCCCTTGCCTTTTCCCTCCGCAGGGGTGTCCAGAACCTTTAACGTGACGACATCAGATGAAGGCTGAACCTGCAGCCATGCCTTTTGACCAGGCTCCAGATTGGCTTCCAGTTTGGCCTGAACCTGAATGGGGCCGATCTGTACCAAGGCCATTTGATTCGGATAGTGCTTGATTACGGTGCCTTTGAATACCTGTCCCGGAGTAAGCTCAATCGGCTTGGGAGCAGCAACGTTTGCTCTCTGGGTCATCGATTGGATCAATTGCGATGGGGAAAACATGATGAATCTCCTCCTTTATGACAGGGAACAAGGACTTCTTCACGCCTGCGCGGTTACTCCCGTAAAGGTCAACCGGTGAATGGGAGTAGGGCCATGACGCAAAATTGCAGCTAGGTGCTCTGCTGTTCCGTATCCAGCGTGTTTTTCAAAACCGTATTCCGGGTATTGTCGCCCATACTCGGCCATCATTTTGTCTCGTGTGACTTTGGCTACGATCGATGCAGCTGCAATCGAGACGCTTTTGGCGTCACCACCGATGATCGGCAACTGCTCACAGTCCAGTCCAGCTAACTGTACAGCGTCCAACAAACAAGCGTCCGGTTTGATCCCAGCATCCTCAATGGCGAGATGCATGGCTTCCTTCGTCGCTGCGAGAATGTTGATCTCGTCAATGCGTGGTGCATCCACAATGCCAATGCCGACAGCCCAGGCATCTCGCATGATCACTTCATAGAAGGCTTCCCTCGTCGCTGCTGGCACTTTTTTGGAATCATTCAATCCAGGCAAATAGAAATCAGGCGGCAGGCAAACAGCACTTGCTACTACTGGCCCAGCAAGAGGACCGCGCCCTACTTCGTCTACTCCAAAAAGATGGACATGCCCTTTTTCACGCAGCATACGCTCATACTGCGTCATCTCCGTCCACATCCTGGCCAGCTTTTCCCGGCGAGCGGCAGCAGCCTCGATTTGCCGGACCAGGTCCTGCACGCCTTTACGCTGATCTGCTTTCATCCATTCTAGAAAATCTTTAGGTACCTCGTCCAATTTTTCGATTTTTTCCCGTATTTCCTTTATCGACAGTTCCGCTAGTTCCATTCACTCATTTCTCCTTATGTACGGTCCGATTCTCCTACTTGATACAGAAAAAAACCGTCTATCCAACAGATAGACAGTTTTCCGACAATGGCATCGCCTACTCGGGAAAGGATACCGGCTTGCCAATCGGCTCTTCCATCTCCCAATCGATCGGACGCTCCAGTGTTACGCGTCCCAGCTTTCCAGAACGCAGCTCACGCAAAAACAGCTCAGCGGCTTTATCGTAGTCAATTTGTCCTCCAGACACGAGACAACCGCGTTTTTTGCCGATTTCCTCCAGCATGGTGACTTTATCCTCTGGCAGCTCCTTTAGCTTAAAGCGTTCTATGAGTCGTTCTGGATAGTAATGCATCATATACGCGATCACGAAGAGAGCTACTTCCGTAAAATCGATCAGCTCGTCTTTGATCGCTCCACTGGCTGCCAATCGAAGACCAACCATTTGATCTTCAAACTTGGGCCATAAAATACCCGGCGTGTCCAGCAGCTCTAGCGTATCTCCCATCTTCACCCATTGCTGAGCCTTGGTAACGGCGGGACGATCGCCAGTCTGGGCAACGGCCCGTTTTGACAAACGATTGATCAGCGAGGATTTTCCTACATTTGGGATACCCAAGATCATGATCCGGATCGCTCGTGCTTGCATGCCCTTCTCCGCCCGTTTCGCTAGCATTTCACTAGCCTGCTCTCGGCATAGCTCAGGCAGCTTGTTCACGCCTTTTCCACTCAAAGCGTCAATCGGCAAGGTCCGAACCCCAAGTCCACGAAAATAGGAAATCCACTCTTCTGTCGCCTTTTCGTCCGCCAAATCCGCTTTATTCAACAAGATGAGCCTTGGTTTATCACTGACAATCTCATCAATCATCGGATTTCGACTCGATAAAGGAAGACGTGCATCCAACAGCTCGATAACCACGTCAATCAAGGCCAGCTTTTCTGTTACCTGTCGTCGTGCTTTTGCCATATGTCCGGGAAACCATTGAATGGTCATGATGTCTCACCTGCCTTGAAATTGACTTTTTTCAACGTGTCATCCGAATTTGTCCGATCGGCCAAAATGTGAATTCGGCACGGCCAACCACTGTGCTGGTCGCGATAGGACCGATCACGCGGCTATCCTCACTGTTCAATCGGTTGTCACCCATGACGAACAAGTGTCCCTCTGGAACCTCTACAGGCGGGAAATCATGGGTAAAATGAAGCTCCCCCTGTTCCTTTGCCCGTTCTTCTTTTCGCTCTAGATAAGGTTCTTCTACTATTTTACCATTCACCAGTAGCTGATCATCCTTTACTTCTACACGATCGCCTGCTACAGCAATGACCCGTTTGATGTAATCACGCGTTTCATCCGCATGAAAGACGATGATCTCCCCTGGCTTAGGGTCTTGAATCAAATAAATGGCTTTATTGACAACGAGTTTTTCATTGTTATGTAAGGTGGTTTCCATCGAAGCGCCCTGAACGATAAACGGGGCAAACAGGAACGTACGAATGAGAAGGGCTAAGAGTATCGCAATGACAAGCGCCTTGATCCATTCCCATGACTCGTTTTTCTTAGCGCGGCTGGAGGTTACTTCTTCACTCATCTATGATCCTCCTCAAGCAAGCTTGTCTACCCTTGAAACGGTAAGAAAACCTCTATCGAGGCCATTTCAATGACGTGCGACCGCGTTTTAGAGGTAGGTTATTCTTGCAGTATCGGGACGTTTTACTCACAGAAGTTTACACTTTCCGATACTGTTAAAAAACCTCTATCGTGACCGCCTCACCCGGAGGCAGCCGCTTGTAGAGGCAGGCTACTCTTGCCGAATCGGGGAAATCACTCGGAGGAGTGTTCTTATCCGATATTGAAAAAAAGGCCTGGCTTGCAGGCCAGTGCCTTTTCTATGGGTGAACAAACGCTTATCGGCGAATTTCCTTAATGCGAGCTGCTTTACCCACACGGTCACGCAGATAGTACAGTTTCGCGCGACGCACTTTACCATGACGCACGATCTCGATCTTGTCGATCTTAGGCGTGTGCACCGGGAACGTACGCTCAACACCTACGCCGTAAGAAATCTTACGAGCAGTAAAGGTTTCGCTAATACCAGTACCACGACGACGAATAACTACGCCTTCGAACAACTGGATACGCTCACGCTGACCCTCGATAACCTTAACGTGTACACGTACAGTGTCACCAGGTCGGAACGCAGGAATGTCCTGTTTCAATTGCTCTTTTTCCAATTCACGGATCACTTGGTTCATTTAAATTCCCTCCTTCCGATCAGACGTTCTTACTCGCCTATAATAGTGATTCAGTCTCATGGGACTGAGGAACGAGTAGCGGACCGCCTTAGTCAGCGGGCAAAATTGCCACAAGAAATATAGTACCATATGGGCTGGCAATTCACAAGGTAAATTCTAGAGTTTGTCCTGCATTTTTTTCTCTTCCTCGATTTCCTTCAGCCACTTTTTCATCTCTGTCGTCAATTCCAGCTTCTCAAGTAAATCTGGTCTGCGCTCGTAGGTACGCCGCAGCGACTCCTTCAGACGCCAATTGACGATATTGGCATGATGACCGGACAATAGAATATCGGGTACCTTCCAGCCGCGAAATTCTGCTGGCCTCGTGTAATGCGGATATTCCAGTAGGCCTGTAGAGAAGGAATCCTCAACAGCTGATGTCTGGTTTCCGAGAGCTCCGGGCTGCAGGCGCACGACGCTGTCGATCACGACCATGGCGGCAAGCTCTCCGCCAGTCAGGACGTAGTCCCCGATCGAAATCTCGTCCGTAACAAGGTGTTCACGGATGCGCTCATCATATCCTTCATAATGCCCGCAAATAAAGACGAGATGCTCTTCCATAGACAGCTCTTCCGCCAGCTTTTGGTTGTACGGCACCCCTTGTGGACACATGAGAATGACACGAGGCTTCTTCTCTCCTGCCACCGCTTCAACTGCACGAAACAGCGGCTCAGGCTTTAGCACCATGCCGCCTCCTCCGCCATAAGGCGTATCATCCACGGTTCCATGCTTGCTTTCTGAGAAATCGCGAAAATTGTTCACTTCAAACTGAACAATCCCTTTTTCCTGCGCTTTGCCCAGAATGCTGCTGGAAAGCACACCAGAAAACATCTCTGGAAAAAGCGTAAGAATGTTAATCTGCATGAAGGGCCCTCCTCACAACAAGCCTTCCATCAAATGACAGACCACTCGCTTGTTCGCAACATCGACTTCTTTGATGCAATCATCTATGTACGGCAGCAATACTTCGCCACGCATTCCTTTGACCACCCAGACATCGTTGGCTCCTGTCTGAAGCACATCCGTGATCTTGCCCAGCTCCTCGCCCTCATCCGTGATGACCTCACACCCGATCAGCTCATGGATGTAAAATTCATCCTCTTCCAGCTCCATCAGATCAGACTCGGGAATCTTCAGCTCGCCACCCTTGTATTTCTCGATGTCATTGATGTTGGTGTACCCTTGAAAGCTCAGAATCTCAAATTCTTTGTGTGTACGACGAGTAGATATCTTCAGCTTTAACGGTCGCTCCATGCTCGGATGAAACAAAAACAGCTCGTTCCCTTTGCGAAAACGCTCATCCGGAAAATCACTGGTAGAAATCACGCGTACTTCTCCGCGCAATCCATGCGTGTTCACCAGCTTGCCTACTGTAAAATAACGCTCTTGATCCAATCCATTCACTCCTCCTCATCAAGCCTAGGTGCCTCTTGTGTTCCTTTCCGAATTTCGTGCACCCGACCATCTTTTAACAGGATTTCCGTTCCAGCCATGATTTCATCCCAGACATCTCCAATTTGTATGGTCACAGGACTTTGCACGGTCTGATATTCCAGTTCACTCCCGATTGGCAGTTTTTCTGCCCGTAACAGCTGATACTGCAGATTCTCCAGTTTTTCCTGGCGTTGCCGTTCCTCGCGAGCAATTTTTTCTTGCGCCAGAGAATAGCGCTCCGCCGACTTCCTCTTAGCATCTGCGAGAATTTTTTTCGCTTGAAACTGCCAGCGCTGCCATTCATCCTTCTGCTGTTGAATCTGTCTTTGGTACTGATCGATCAATATGGCTCTCGCTGCTTCTGTCATCAGGATTTTCACCTGTATGGGACGATAAATCGTGAGCACGCTCGACACTCCTCTCGACGCAAGAAATCTACCTGGCAAGTCACGTTCTTGGACTGAATCTGTTGGTTGACTCATAAAACATGATTCACGTAAAAAAAGACTGGGAAACTCCCAGCCTTTTCTCAGACAATCTCAACCGTGACGCGCTTGTCCGTATCTACGGATGCTGCCATCACGACGGTGCGCAGGGCTTTGGCGATACGTCCCTGTTTGCCGATAATTTTCCCCATATCATCAGGATGTACCGACAATTCAAATACGAGAGTACGCTCCTTGTCCACTGCATTCACACGAACCTCATGCGGATGATCGACGAGAGCCTTTGCGATCGTTTCGACCAGTGCTTTCATCATCAGACCTCCAGATGATCGGCTTATTTGCCGTATTTGGTTTCGTGTACTTTTTGCATGACGCCTTCTTTGGAGAGCAGGTTGCGAACTGTGTCAGTCGGAGCTGCACCGTTCAGGATCCATTGTACCGCTTTTTCGGTATCAATGTTCACTACTGCCGGTTGAGCAACCGGGTTGTAGTAACCAATCTCTTCAATGAAACGGCCATCGCGAGGGGAACGGGAATCAGCTACTACTACACGGTAGAAAGGAGCTTTCTTAGAACCCATGCGTTTCAGACGGATTTTTACTGCCATGTTGTTTCACCTCCTGTATGGATCAACGCAATTACACAATCACGTTGGTGCTGCTATATCTGAACCATCGCGCCAGTGGCCCAAGCCAGGGGCGCGAAGAGATCATGCGATTTTACTTGAACGGGGGTTTGAAATTGAACGGGAAGTTCATGCCGCCCTGATTGCCACCCTTGCCTTTGCCCATGAATGGAAGTCCCATGCCGCCTTTTTTCTTGGACTTCTTCATCATTTTATCAGCGGTGCCGGAGAATTGCTTCATCATCTTCTTCATATCCTCGAATTGTTTGATGAACCGGTTCACTTCTTGAATGCTCGTGCCACTGCCTGCCGCAATGCGCTTGCGACGACTGGCGTTCAGCATGTCAGGGTTGGCTCGCTCTGCTTTGGTCATGGATTTGGCGATCGCTTCAACACGGGCAATCTGCTTTTCGTCCACATTCATTTTGCCCTTCATTTTGTTCATTCCTGGCAGCATGCCGAGAATGTCCTCAAAAGGTCCCATATTGCGCAGCTGCTGCATGGAGTCGAGGAACATGTCAAAGGTAAATTCCCCTTGACGCATCTGACGTTCCATGTCTCGCGCCTTTTCTTCATCGACGTTAGCTTGTGCCTTTTCAATCAGGCTCAACACGTCGCCCATTCCGAGAATGCGGGATGCCATGCGGTCTGGATGGAAGGCCTCGAGCGCATCCATTTTTTCGCCCATTGCCGCGAATTTGATCGGCTTGCCAGTGACTGCCTTGACGGAAAGTGCCGCTCCACCGCGAGTATCGCCATCCAGCTTGGTCAGAACTACACCCGTCAGCTCCAACTGGCTGTTGAAGCTCTCTGCCACATTGACCGCATCTTGACCGGTCATAGCATCGACGACGAGCAAGATCTCATCGGGCTTGGCTACCTCTCGAACCTGCTTCAGCTCTTCCATCAACGCCTCGTCAATATGCAGACGACCTGCCGTATCGATCAAAACCACATCGAGGTGATTGGCTTTGGCATGCTCGATAGCCTGCCGTGCAATCTCTACAGGGCTTACCTGATCACCGAGTGCGAAAACGGGGATGTTTAGCTGTTCGCCCAAAACCTGCAGCTGCTTGATCGCTGCCGGACGGTAAATATCGCCTGCTACCATCAACGGCTTGCGGTTTTGTTTGGTCAAATATTTGGCGAGTTTTCCTGTCGTAGTCGTCTTACCAGCCCCTTGCAAGCCTGCCATCATAATGACAGTCGGAGGTCGGTGAGACATGGTCAGTTGGGCTACATTGCCGCCCATCAGCTCAACCAGCTCTTCGTTGACGATCTTGATGACCATCTGTCCAGGGGTCAGACTCTTCATGACTTCCTGTCCAACTGCGCGTTCTTTGACGCGAGCAACGAACTCTTTTACTACTTTAAAATTCACATCTGCTTCCAGCAGGGCCAGGCGAACTTCACGCATCGCTTCATTGACGATTGTCTCGTCAATCTTGCCTCTGCCTCGCAGCTTGTCAAACGCGTTCTGCAGCCGATTGGCCAAGCTCTCAAACGCCATGCGAGCCCTCCTAATCCATCTCTGACAGTTGGTGGAGCAAAGTGTGCAGTTCTTCTCTTGTCGTACTGTTCGGCAACTCCTGGGCAAGCTCCTGCATTCGGTTCAGCACGATCATGCGCTGTTCATGCTTCCATGCGAGCTTCAGCTTCTCATCGTATTCGAAGAGCTGCTTCTCAGCCCGCTTGATATGATCATAAACGGCTTGCCGACTCACCTCGTGCATTTCAGCGATCTCGCCGAGCGACAAATCATCCAGATAATACAGCTCCAGATATTCGCGCTGCTTTCCTTTGAGTAAGGGAGCGTAAAAGTCAAACAAGAGATTGACTTGATTGGTTTTTTCCAGCATCGAACCAATCCTTTGCTATGAGGTACTCGACTCCAAAACTGTAAAGATTTTTTCTTTACAGCACGTAGATTATAGTACCCAATTCCACACCTAGTGTCAAGCTTTTTTGTTGACATTCATTTTTACGTAGTCTGCATCTGCCGATTAGTCGTTTTCCTTCTGCTCATCCGCTTCCTGCTGAATTAGTCCAGCGAACAAGGCATGGACGAATTGCTCCGGATCAAATGGCTGCAGGTCATCCATTTTTTCACCCAATCCTACATACTTCACCGGGATGTTCAGCTCGTTGCGAATCGCGATGACAATTCCGCCTTTTGCTGTGCCATCCAGCTTCGTCAAGACGATTCCCGTAACCCCTGCGGATTGGCCGAACGTCTTCGCCTGTGACAGCGCATTCTGTCCTGTGGTGGCATCGAGCACCAGCAAAACTTCATGCGGGGCACCTGGCAGCTCGCGGGCGAGGACGCGGTGGACTTTTGCCAGCTCCTCCATCAGGTTCACTTTGTTTTGCAAGCGGCCTGCTGTATCGCAGAGCAGAACATCGACATTGCGGGACTTGGCAGCCTGAATCGCATCGTAAATCACCGCTGCAGGATCAGAGCCCTGCTGTTGCTTGATCACTTCCACGCCTACGCGATCTCCCCATACCTCGAGCTGTTCGATGGCTGCTGCACGGAATGTATCCCCTGCCGCAAGCAGCACTTTTTTATCCTGCTGTTTGAACATGTGCGCCATTTTTCCGATCGTGGTCGTCTTTCCTACGCCGTTTACCCCGACGAACAAAATGACGTTCAGTCTGCCTGCTTCCACATTTAAAGAGGTGTCGGCTACCTCGTCGTTTTTCAGTAGGGCAACCAGCTTTTCGGAGAGAATGGGCTGCAGGTCGATTGCGTTTTCGATTTTATGCTTGCGCACCTCTGTACGCAGGTCGTCGATCAACTCCATGACGGTATTGACACCCACATCGGAGGTAATCAGGATTTCTTCAAGTTCGTCAAAAAAGTCATCGTCAATCTTTTTATAGCGACGGACGAGATTCTCTACCTGTTCAACCAGTAAATCTCTGGTCTTGGAAAGTCCATCGGTAAATTTCTGGGTGACTTCTTCCGACTTTTGTACAATCGCGTCGCGAAGGCGTTTGAAAAAGCTCATCTTCATCTTCCTTTGAATGATAGTTTCGAGTGAAGCACGTCTTACGAAGCGGATTCGATGAACTTGCTGCTCTCTTCTAGTTTAACGGAAACCAGCTTGGAGACGCCACCCTCCTGCATCGTAATGCCGTACAGGACATCTGCACTCTCCATGGTTCCTTTGCGGTGGGTGACACAGATGAACTGTGTCTGATTGCTGAAATGGTGCATGTATTCGGCAAAGCGATTGACGTTGGCCTCGTCCAATGCCGCTTCCACTTCGTCCAATACACAGAAAGGAACCGGCTTGACGCGCAATATCGCGAATAGCAGCGCCATCGCTGTCAGAGCACGTTCTCCACCGGACAAGAGAGCCAAGTTTTGCAGCTTTTTACCAGGTGGCTGGGCGACGATATCGATCCCTGTTTCCAAGAGATTTTCAGGGTTGGAGAGCAGAAGATCAGCCCGTCCTCCACCGAATAATTGAACAAAAACGTCTCGGAACTGCTCCTGAATGGCGTCAAAGGTCTCCTTAAATCTTCTGGACATCTCGGTATCCATTTCCAAAATAACCTGGTAAAGCATATCTTTGGCCTCGTTCAGATCGGCTTCCTGCGTACTTAGGAACTGTTGGCGTTCATGCAAGCGCTCATATTCCTCGATGGCGCCCAGATTCACCGTACCGAGTGCGGCAATCTGCTTTTTCAGGCGGTTGACAATTTGGATCTCATCTGCGATCTCACCACGCGGCGGGTATTTCTGTTTCGCCAGATCGTAGCTCATTTCGTATTCTTCGGAGAGTTTATTCAACAGGTGGTCTAGCTCAACCTCACTGCGATTTACTTTGACCTCTTCCTGATGCAGCTTCTCTTCTATGGTTTTCACTTCTTTGCGAATTTCCTTTACTTCTTGTTCCAGCTGTTCCTGACGATGGAACAGTGTCGCTCGCTCATTTCGACGCTCCTGAATCAAGCCAGCAACACGATCCTTGTCCTGACGCAGCTCGGCAATCGTCTCATCCAGCTTCGAGCCAGAAGATTCGTTGGTCTGCTCCAGCTCATCCAAAGAGGCGAGTGTGGCGTTCTGTTCGTCCCATTCTTTTTGCAAGGACTCCTTTTGTTCCTGGAGGCGTTCTGTCTGCTCGAGACGAGACTGGAATTCCTGTTTGACCTGGGCGTCCAATACTTTCAGGCTGGTGATCTTTTGATTCATCTCTTCCTTGGATTCGAGCTGTTCCTGACGCTTGGCTTCCGCATTGGCAATCTGCTCCGTCAAAACCTTTTCTTCCTCTGTCAGCTTGACCAGCTTGGCCTCCGTCTCTTGCTGTTTCTGGTGCGCCTCTTCACGCTCACGCTGATACCCATCGATCTCCTGCTCAACAAGCTTGGCTCGCTCTCCAATCGATCTTCCCTCGGAATCTGTCTGCTGGAGATGACCCTTTACTTCCTGCTCCTTTAATCGCAGCGACTCGCCTTGCGTTCGAAGCTCTTCCTGCTCCTGCTCCTTTTGGCGCAGCGCCTGCGCCAGTTGCTCCATCAAGGTAGTATGCCCAGAAATTTCCTGATCAATCTGTTGCATCTGGGCTTCCAGCTCTTCTGCCTGACGGTTTCGGCCCAAGAGATTGGTCGTATTCTTCTTCAGTGCGCCACCTGTCATGGAACCGCCAGCGTTGACGATATCCCCTTCCAGGGTGACGACACGGTAGCGATAGCCAAGTGAGCGAGCGACCTGGTTGGCCTGTTCCAGCGTTTTCGTCACGATGACATTACCCAGCAGAGACTCAAAAACCGGTCGGTAGGTCTCTTCGAAAGTGACCAATTCACTAGCAATACCGACTACGCCCGCTTCTTTTTCCAGACGACGCTTGTCCTCTGCCTGGACGCTTCGCGAACGAATGACATCGAGAGGCAAAAAGGTTGCGCGGCCTGCATTGTGCTGCTTCAAATAAGCGATCGCAGCTCGTCCTGCCGCTTCATTTTCCACGACGACGTTTTGCAGAGCACCGCCAAGAGCCACTTCCAATGCCGTCTCCACCTGCTGCGGCACAACGACAAGCTCGGCCACCGCTCCATGAATACCGGAAAATCCGCGCTCGCGTGCTTTCAGGATCTCCTTGACACCCTGCTGGAAGCCAGCAAACTCAGTCTGCATCTCTTTCAACAGGTCAAAACGCGACTTCGCGGATTCGCGCTTCTGCTCCAGCTGGCGAAGCTCCCTGCGAGCTTGTTCGGACCGTTCCTGTGCCTCTCGTACCTGCTCCATCAGTTCTTTGTATCTAGCGAGCGTATCCTGAATCGCCTGATCAATATCGCGCAGCTGCGCTTCCAGTGCACTTCGCTTTTCCTGTCGCTGTGCTTCTTCTAGCTCCAGCCGATCCTTCTCGGTGTGCTGGCGATCTATACGTGCCTGGCTGGTCTGCACGAGCTGCTGCTGGTGACGAATATCATTACGCAGGTTGGCCATCTCGTTTAGCTTTTCAAAATAATCGCCCTTGAGGCGTTCCACATCATCTGTCAGCGATTGAACCATCGCATAGAATTGGTCCTCTGCCTCTTTCAGTGCAGTCTGGGCATCGCTCATTTTACGTTTGGCTTCATCTGCACGCTGCTGCTCTTCGGCCAGCTCGGTCTCCAGTGTATGCTGTTTTTCCGTGATTCGATGCATGTGTTCCATCGTCTGCTGGCGGTTGGCACTCAGGTTGCGCATGCGCTCACGAAGCACCTCTCGCTGTCCCTCGACCTTCTCGGCTTCCTCACTGACAGTCAACAAAACTTGCTGAAGCTCTTCGATCGATTGATCTATCTGGGAAACGTGAAAACGAGCCTGCTCCAAATCTGCTTCCTGCTTGGACGCATCGGTGCTTTGGACGACCAGCAGCTCCTGCAGCTGTTGTACACGCGAAGACGCTTCTTCCCATTTTTGATGAGCAGCTTCAATCTGCTGCACATAGAGTGCTACTTCGTGCTCGACCAGATTGCGATGCAATTCCTTATAGGTCCGAGCTGTCTGTGCCTGCTCCTGCAACGGGCCGATCTGCTCCGAAATCTCACCGACGATATCGTGAATGCGAACGAGATTTTGTTCGGTATCCGCCAGCTTTTTCTCAGCCTCACGCTTGCGGGTCTTATATTTTACAATTCCTGCGGCTTCTTCAAAGATCCCTCTGCGGTCTTCGGATTTGGTGCTGAGAATTTCCTCGATCTTCCCTTGCCCAATGATCGAGTACGCTTCTTTTCCCAACCCGGTATCCATGAAAAGCTCCATGATATCCTTCAACCGACAGGAGCGATTGTTTATGTAGTATTCACTATCACCCGAACGGTAGACCCGACGTGTCACGGACACCTCCGAATACTCGACATCGAGTGAACGATCTGTATTGTCCAGCGTTAAGGTAACTTCAGCAAAATTAACCGGCTTACGGGTATCACTACCGGCAAAAATAATATCTTCCATCTTCGCCCCGCGCAGGGATTTGGCACTCTGCTCGCCAAGCACCCAGCGAATCGAATCAGACACGTTACTTTTCCCGCTCCCGTTTGGGCCGACGACAGCCGTCACCCCAGGAACGAATTCCAGCTCTGTCCGATCGGCAAAGGATTTGAACCCTGCCAGTTCCAGGCGTTTCAAATACATACTGACGGTCCTCCTTAAAATCTCGAAAAAGCTGGCCCTTCTTATTTGATGCTGTTTCAGAAGGGTTCATAGATTTCTGTTCCATCTTACTATACGAAATGTTTCACCGATCGTTTCTTTATCGGCAAAGAGTGGCTCCCCCAAAAGAAAGCCCCTGTATGAACAGGAGCTTCTGTCACGAAGAAAGCATTCTCTATCAGTTTATCATAGTGGGCGATATCACGCAGTATTTTCCCATTTCTTTGGTCAAAAATCAATACAAAAAAGCCGTACGTCCCCATCAAGGAATCGTACGACTTTTCGTTTTACTGCCTGCTTCGTTTTTCTATTTTGCGCCCAGCCTGATCAATGCTCGAGCTGCAGCTTGTTGTTCGGCTTCCTTTTTGGAACGACCTGTTCCAACTCCCAGCGCACGGCTATTCAGCAGGACTTCAGAGACAAATTCACGGTTATGTGCCGGTCCTTTTTCCTCTACGATCCGATATTGGATGTCTCCCAGATTATCTTGTTGTACAAATTCCTGCAATTGGCTCTTGAAGTCTGTAACCTGGGCAAACTCCCCTTTATCTACCCGAGGATAGACGTATTTTTCCATGAAGGCAAAAACAGCATCCAATCCTTGATCCAGGTACAGGGCCCCGACAAATGCTTCAAACACGTCTGCCAACAAGGCAGGTCGCTGTCTTCCTCCTGTCAGCTCTTCCCCTTTTCCCAGCAGAACGAGATCGCCAAACTGAAGCAGTTCGGCAAACTTGACCAGAGACGGTTCACAGACAATCGCTGCGCGAAGTTTCGTCATTTCCCCTTCGCTCATCTTGGGAAATGTTTTGTAAAGAAACTGGGAAACAGTCAATTCAAGCACGGCATCGCCTAAAAACTCCAGCCGCTCATTATCCTGTATCCGTTTGCCACGTTGCTCGTTCACGTAGGAAGAATGGGTGAATGCCTGCCGCAATACGCTTTCGTCATGAAAGCGAACGCCGATTTTTTCTTGCAGCCGTGCAAAATTCATCACCCTCACCACCAATTCAGGAGACTCCCACCTTTTTCGCTCAGTAGGACTCATTTATGCCTCGTATCGTTTTAAGATTATGGTTGCATTGTGTCCGCCAAATCCAAAGGTATTGGACAAGACGATATTGACATCCGCTTTACGTGCTTTGTTCGGCACGTAATCCAGATCACACTCCGGATCCGGGTTCTCCAGGTTGATCGTAGGCGGCAGAATCTGATCGCGCAAGGCGTATGCAGAAGCAATCGCTTCAATTCCGCCCGTAGCACCCAGCAAGTGGCCAGTCATCGACTTGGTCGAGCTGACTGCCAGCTTGTATGCATGCTCCCCAAATACCGCTTTGATCGCCTGGGTCTCTGCGATATCTCCAAGATCCGTGGAGGTTCCGTGTGCATTAATATAATCTACTTCTTCTGGTGCTATCCCTGCATCTTTCAATGCATTTCTCATGCAGCGGGCAGCGCCATCGCCTTCAGGAGCTGGCGACGTGATGTGAAAAGCATCTGCGCTCATGCCATAGCCGATCACTTCCGCGAGAATGTTGGCACCACGTTTTTTCGCGAATTCAAGCTCTTCCAGAATGACAACGCCTGCACCTTCACCCATGACAAAGCCGTCACGGCCTTGATCAAACGGGCGGCTTGCTTTTTCCGGTTCGTCGTTACGAGTAGACATCGCTTTGGCTGAGCAGAATCCTGCGAATGCCATCGGGCGGATTGTTGCTTCTGCCCCACCTGCGATCATTGCGTCCGCATGATCAAACTGAATCAGTCTCAGCGCGTCACCAATTGCATTGGTACCAGTCGCACAAGCGGTAATGGCACTGGAGGTTGGTCCTTTAGCCCCGAATTGAATCGAAACAGCGCCAGAAGCCATGTTTGCAATCAGCATCGGAATGAAAAACGGACTTACGCGGCGCGGTCCTTTTTCCAGGAGTACGCTGTGTTGGTCTTCCCAAGTGGACAATCCACCAATACCCGATCCGATGTATACACCCACTCGTTCCGCATTTTCTGCCGTGATTTCCAGCTTGGCATCTTCCACAGCCATCTTGGCAGCGGCAAGTCCAAACTGAACGAATCGGTCTGTACGTCGGATCTCTTTTTTATCCATGTATTGCTCCGGATCAAAATCCGTCACTTCAGCCGCTATTTTGGTTGGGTAGTCCGTTGCATCAAAGGCTGTCACAGGCTTGATGCCGGACTTTCCTTCAAGCAGACTGTTCCAAAAGGTTTCCTTATCATTGCCCACCGGTGAGATGACGCCAACGCCGGTAATAACCACTCTACGTTTCATTACGATCACCTCTATAATAAAGTCAGTTCTAAGACTCTGTTTCGTATTTATAATCAACACATCTGCCTGTTCGGGCAAAATGCCAATTCCTCATAATAAGCGTCAATGAAGGAGAAGTCCCGCATAAAAACGGGACTTCCAACTGATGGATCTACTTGTGAGATTCTATGTATTTAACAACCTCACCAACAGTAGTAATCTTTTCAGCATCTTCGTCAGAAATCTCCAAATCGAACTCGTCTTCCAGTTCCATCACGAGTTCCACTACATCCAGGGAGTCAGCGCCCAGATCTTCTTTGAAAGAAGCTTCCAAAACGATTTTGGACTCATCTACACCCAGACGATCGACGATGATTTTCTTCACACGCTCCAATGTATCTGCCATTCACCTTCACCCCCTCTCCCGTATTATAGTGGATGAGCTTCTAAAAAACCAGTTCGGAGCGGGCAGGAAATTGACATGATGTCACTTCAATTTCCTGCAGCAGCTCGAAGGATGATTACATGTACATACCGCCGTCTACATGCAAGGTCTGACCCGTCATGTAGTTGGCTGAATCAGAAGCCAGGAACAGAACCACAGAAGCGATATCATCGGTTTGTCCCAATCGTCCAAGCGGAATCTGACCAACGAGATTCGCCTTTACATCCTCTGGCAGCACGGCTGTCATTTCAGTATCAATAAAACCAGGCGCTACAGCGTTCACCGTAATACCACGTGTTGCCAGCTCTCTTGCAGCGGTTTTGGTCAAACCGATTACACCAGCCTTTGCTGCCACGTAGTTTGCCTGCCCTGCATTGCCGAGCACACCGACAACCGAGGTGATGTTGATGATCTTGCCGGAACGCTGCTTCATCATCGGACGGGTAGCTGCCTTGACGCAGTTGAAAACACCCTTCAGATTGGTATCAATGACAGCATCCCATTCTTCTTCCTTCATGCGCATCAGCAAATTGTCGCGGGTGATCCCAGCATTGTTCACGAGAATATCGATATTCCCGAAATGCTCCAGCGCGGTTTTAAACATTTCATTCACGTCTTCGCTGTCGGACACATTAGCGCGTACCATAATCGCTTCACGTCCCAGCGCTTTCACCTGTTCTACGGTTTCACTCGCAGCCGCTTCACTGCCAGCGTAGTTGACCACGATGTTGGCACCCGCCTGTGCGAGCTTCAAAGCGATTGCGCGACCTATTCCACGTGATGCTCCTGTAACCAGTGCCGTTTTCCCTGTTAGCATAGATTCCCTCCGTTCAACAGCTCAGTTAGTGATTCCATATCTTGAACCGAGATAATGGTTGTTTCAGCTGGCGCTATTTTTTTGATCAAACCAGACAGTACCTTGCCAGGACCAATCTCGATAAAAGTCGTAACGCCTTGCTCGACCATCCATTGCACGGAATCCTCCCAAAGCACGGGGGCGGATACTTGTTCAATGAGGCTATTGACGATGACTTGTGACTCAGCTACAGGACGAGCAGTCACGTTGGCTACGACTGGCACCTTTGCATCGTTGACCGATACGTTTGCCAGAACACCGTGCAGTTTGTCTGCTGCCGGGCTCATCAGACTGGAGTGGAAAGGTCCGCTGACATTGAGCGGCAGAACTCTTTTCGCTCCTGCCTCTTTTGCTTTTTCACCAGCCAGCTTGACACCTTCAGCAGACCCGGAGATCACGATTTGACCTGGACTGTTGAGGTTGGCCAATTGAACAGGATGACCGAAAGCCGTCACTTCCTCACAAACAGCGTGCAAAGCTGTACGATCGAGGTTGAGTACCGCTGCCATCGCACCTTCACCGGCAGGGACTGCTTCCTCCATGAATTGTCCACGTGCGCGAACGGTTTTTACTGCGTCCGCAAAAGAAATCGCTTCTGCTGCCACCAGTGCCGAATATTCTCCAAGACTGTGTCCTGCCACATAATCGGGAGTGAAGTCAGGACGTTTTTCCCGAAGCGCAGCCAGTACAGCAACGCTAGCCGTCAAAATGGCAGGCTGGGTGTTCGCAGTCAGCTTCAGCTCTTCTTCCGGGCCTGCAAAGCAAAGCTGCGAGAGTGGAAAGCCAAGCGCGTCGTCGGCTTGCAAAAAGATCTGGCGAGCCGCTTCTGACTGTTCTGACAGAGCCTGCCCCATCCCCACAAACTGCGAGCCTTGACCTGGAAAAACAAAAGCTATTTTACCCATTTACTCGTCGCTCCCTTCTGCTGGTGTCGTGCACCATTTCAACAGGGTAGCTCCCCATGTCAAACCGCCACCAAATCCGACGAGGATGACGTTGTCTCCTTCTTTTACACGTCCTGCTTCGATGGCTTCGTCCAATGCAACTGGGATGGACGCGGAAGACATATTGCCGTAACGATCCAGGTTGATCACGACTTTTTCCTCAGACAATCCAAAACGTTGGACAGCAGAGTCGATAATCCGTTTATTGGCCTGATGTGGTACCAGCAGATCAATCTCATCGCGTGCTACACCGGCTTTGGATAGGACAGCTTCTGTCGCAGAATTCATCACTCGTACCGCAAACTTGAAGACTTCTCCACCCGCCATAGAAAGGTAATGCAAATTGTTTTCAATCGATTCAACGGATGCCGGAATTCTAGAACCACCGGCAGGCTGGCACAGAAGCGAACCGCCCGAGCCATCCGCTCCCAATTCGAACGATTGGAATCCGTATCCATCTTTTACTTGTCCAAGGACAGCTGCACCAGATCCGTCTCCAAACAAGACGCAGGTATTGCGGTCTTTGTAGTTGGTGATTTTGGAGAGGGTTTCTACCCCAACAACGAGCACATACTTGTACATGCCGTTTGCGATAAACTGGGTCGCGGTCGTAATTCCATACAGAAATCCGGTACATGCTGCTGACAGATCCATCGCTGCTGCCTTGGTTGCACCCAGCTTATCTTGAAGCAGGCACGCTGTAGAAGGAAAACTCATGTCAGGAGTGACGGTCGCCACAATAATCATGTCTAGTTGTTCCGCGCTGATATTCGCCTTTTTCAACGCTCGTTTTGCTGCTTCAAAAGCCAAATCCGAGGAGGCCTGCTCCTCCGAGCAAATACGTCGCTCGCGAATTCCCGTACGGGAGACGATCCATTCGTCTGTGGTGTCCACCATTTTTTCCAAATCAAAGTTAGACAGTACTCTCTCAGGTGTATAAGAGCCTGTTCCCAATATGCCAACAGAGCGTAATCCCTTCATCCGTCCTCACTCGCTTTCCTTCATACTCGTTAATAGAGCTTGTTGAATCACGGTATTCACGTCGTGATTCACAAATCGCGCCGCACTTAAAATCGCGTTTTTGATCGCTTTTTCTCCAGAAGAGCCGTGCGCCTTGATCACAGGGCTCCCCAGTCCCAATAGAGGAGCGCCGCCGTATTCCGCATAATCCATATTCTTCTTAAAACGAACAAGAGCAGGCTTCAAAATCGCTGCTCCTACCTTATTAATCAGGCTGGAAGTAAACTCCTGCTTGAGTACGGAAAAGATTGTGGAGGCTGCGCCTTCGATCGATTTGAGCAAGACATTGCCCACAAACCCATCGCAAACCAGCACATCACAAGCTCCTTCCATGACGTCCCTGGCTTCCACGTTGCCCACGAAGTTCAGATCTGCCTCTTTCAACAGCGGAAAAACCGTTTTCGTCAAGTCATTGCCTTTTGCCTCTTCCGTACCCACGTTTAGCAAACCGACAGTCGGTCGTTCAAAGCCCAGTACCTTTTCGGCATACAAGCTGCCCATCACGGCGTATTGCACCAAATGGGCCGGTTTGGCATCCATATTGGCGCCCACGTCCAAGGTGAGGGTCACTCTTCCCTTGCGATTGGGAATGTATGCCGCCAAGGCCGGGCGTTCGATGCCTTCCATTCTTTTGGCGTACAGAAGACCTGCTGTCATCAATGCGCCTGTGTTTCCCGCAGAGATGGCAGCATCGACTTTTTTATCACCCGACATGCTGACGGCTACAACCAATGACGAATCTTTTTTCCTGCGAACAGCACGTACCGGTTCATCGTCTGCTTCAATGATTTCAGTCGTGTGAACGATTTCTATGTTTGCCGGCATTTCGCCTGGCATATGACTGCGAATGGCTTGCTCATCGCCAACGAGGACGACCGTAATCGCCGAATTTTCCTTCGCTGCTGCAAGCGCTCCACATACTGTACTGCGCGGTGCTAGGTCTCCGCCCATCGCATCTAGTGCAATTCGCAACCGTGTCTCCTCCTTCTTCTGCCTCTACCCTGACGTTGTGACACCTGACATCCCTACTACGCGGAACGTGGCTGTAAACACCAGTTCCCCTTGTACCTTAGTCTCCACCCTGACTTTGCTTTCATCGCCTTCACGACTTCGCACAATTGCCTTGGCTACCAGCTTTTCACCTAAACGCGCCGGACGCACAAAACGAATTCTCGCTGTCGCTGTCAAAGCAACATCGGCATTGATCACCGCAACCGCCAATGAATTGGCTTGGGCAAATATGTAGTGTCCACGCGCGATCTGTGTACGCGAAAAGACATGCTCTTCCTTGATCTCCAGTACTGAGATTGCCTGGGCATCCAACTGCAGGTCGATGACTTCACCAATCACTTCATCGATCCCCAGAGATTTGACCGGGTCCAGATGCTGTTCAGCTACTGACTTGATGCGCTCTCTCAGCTCTGGAATCCCCAATTCCAAACGATCTAACCGTATTGTTTGAATACTGACGTGAAATAACTCTGCCAAATCCTCGTCCGTAGCAAAAGGATTTTCTTGTAAATACTGGACTAATCGCGTCTGTCGATCTTTCTTCGGCAAGCGGGCGATGCTCGACACCCCCCCATCTATACTTAAGCGCTCAGCTATGGTTACGAGCAGTTTTTAATACCTGGTACTAAGTCAGTATAAGGGAGAAGAAGTGGATTGACAAGAAATAAAACACGCAGGACCGAATTCGCTCACGTCAGAAATTGTTGATACGTTGGTTTTTTGCGGTGTTCGGAAAAAACAATAGCCGTCTATGGCAGTCTCGAACAAGACCTCCCATAAGACGGCCGTTTTACTAGCAGTGAATCAAGATTGTCCTTGGGAAAATGACGAGCCCAGGTTCCCGGATGATCCCGCCATCTTTTGCAGGGTACAATGCACAGGGCTTAACAGAAGATAGTGGAGGAAGAGACAAGTGTATGGGGCAGTGTTGTGCGGGTGTCTCATGCTAAAGTGTATCAGCTGGCGGGGGGCCTTTTCTGATGCAAACCTTGACGATCTCTTTTTCTACCCATTTGAAGGCAAGCGACCGGTCCACGTTGAAGTTCGCTTCTTCTGCAAATACGGTACAGAGGATATCCGCTCCCACGATATGGAAGGTGTCACCTTCATTGGCGTCTTCGCGATCAATCACACATTGGAACGGAACGTCATCTTCTCTTGTCTGATTGTTTCCTTTTGCGTCAACGTAACGGATCGTCTTGCGAACTACGCCGCAGATCACTACTTTTTCAGGGCATACCTTTTCAATTCCTGCCACTACCACCTTTTCCTCGGATGCTGTTCCTACTCTAGCAGGCGGCACAAGCTGCGTCTTCCTTTCGATCACAACCTGACAGCAGGATTGTATATTCACTACAGGACACACCTGTTGCGGTGGTGGCATCCTTTCACCAAAGATGGCCAATCCTGCAACGGAAAAGAAACCATTTGCTTTAAATTGGGTAAGAATATTTCCGGAAGCAATATCAAATTTATAAACATTGAACGTGGATAATCCGGCAGTCCAGAATGATGTTCCGTCTGGATCAAGATTCATGGCGAAGAAGAAGTTCTCGTCGGCGGGATTGGGGGTGTCGTAGATTTGAAGGGTATTGCCTGATGCATCTACTCCCACACTCTTTAAGCTCATCGCAGTTCGGACAACGGGAGGTTACGCCTGAGCCTCGACAAAACTTCTTTCAGATCAATTGGACAGGAATGGTGATTCCGTTCAGTATATGAACAAACCATTACGCTTGAATGGGGCAAATCTATGAAGACAGGTGCATAAATTACAGCAAAAAGTAGGGCTGACCGATGCATAGGTAGAATGTAAACCCTATTTTCCCACAAAAAAAGCAAGGTGATTGCTCACCTCACTTTTTGCAGCGAATCTTACTTCGCTACTTTCACGCCTTTGTAGTGACCGCAGCTTGGGCAAACGCGATGCGCAAGCTTGTATTCGCTACAATTATCGCATTTGATCATGCCTGGAATCTCTAATTTGAAGTGCGTACGACGCATTCTTTTACGGGTTTTGGAAGTTCTCCGTTGAGGTACTGCCATCTTCCTTACACCTCCTTCAACTGACAAATGCTAAGATGCTCTATTGGGTGGATCGTATAGGCAAAACGCTTGCTTATACCATCCTTCAAAAATGAGAAAATCCATTCAAGTGAAAGGCATCCCATCTTGAAAACGAATATGGTCTTACTTGTTGTCCTTGAACAAGTCAGCCAACCCAGCCAAGCGCGGGTCGATCCGCTCGTTTGAACACGTACAAGGAGAGTCATTGCGATTCACACCGCAAGTTGGACAAAGACCTTTGCAGTCCTCCTCACAGAGCGGGAAGGTAGGCATCGCGAGCAAGAAGTCTTCCTGCAACAGCGTGTCCAGTTCAATCTGGTCACCCTCCAACGGATGGATATCGCTATCTTCATCATCTTCCAGTACCGGATCATCTGCTAAGGCAAACGTCTCGGAAAAAGGAATCGATGCATGCTGCGTAAAAGGATTCAAGCAGCGGGCACAGACAAAATCGATGTCCGCTTTCATATCACCTTTTACATAGTAGAGATTGCCCAGCTTTACAGCATCTCCTTCAACCTCTACAGGAGTCAAACTGCGAATCTCGTGATGTCGATTTTTCAAATCAACCGCATCAAGGGTCACCTGAAACGAAAGTGGCTCTCCCTTTCGATGATCCAACTCTGTCAACTTAATGTTCATAGCCCTTCACCTCAAGCACAACAAGGATGATTATAGACCTTGCCCCATTGCTTTGTCAACCATTTTCCCTTGACAGCATGCAAGTGAGCTAGGATTGTTTCGGTTTCTGTTTTTGATCCTGTAAAAAGGCAAGGGCATCGTCAATGTTCTTGACCGGAACCACTTGCATCGAGGTACCAATCCGTTCTGCCGTTTGAACGGCTTCCTTGTAATTGGAGTTGGGATCAGCCTCGTCCTCAGGTGCAAAAAAGAACTCTGCACCGGCCTTGTCAGCTGCCATAATTTTGTGGCTGATGCCTCCGATTTTCCCTACCGCACCATCTAAAGCAATCGTACCTGTACCGGCAATTTTATACCCTTTGGTTAAGTCTAGATCCGTATTCAACTGATCGTAGATCTCCAAAGCCATCATCAGGCCTGCAGATGGACCCCCGATACCTTGGGAGGCGATCGTCACCTTTTTTGGAATGACGATGCTCTGCTTGTTGTCCGGCCGTACACCTATGCCCACATTCTGCGAGTTGGGTAGTGGTTTCAAGGTTAACATCGTTTTGGCTTCTTGTCCATCACGGGTGTAAGTGATTTCGACCTGATCTCCGGCTTTTTTTCCTGAAAGCTGCTGCAACAGATCTGTCGCCTGGGGTGTCCGGACTCCATCTACGGCCGTAATGACATCTCCGATCTTCAAAACTCCTTTGGCTGCAAACCCTTCGATCGTGCCCATGATCCAGACACCCTGATTTTCAACCTGAACATCGTACCCAGCCAAGCGAAATGCAACAGCTTCAGCAATTTTTTGGGAATTATCCATGACGGCTTGCTCTCTCTTCACAAAATCCTCGTTGTTCTCGCCCTCGCTCACGACCAGCTGCTTCTGCATCAGATCCGCTTCATCGGAGATATTGGCGTACACATACCATCCCAGATTGGCTTCGCCCATGCGGACAGTAGTCAGCATGAAAGATCCTGTCTCATCTTTTTTTCCATCCTCGACATCGATCATGGGACCCAGCGCAATCGCGGAGCCAGGTCTCGTGACGTAGTAATTGGTTGGAACAAAAAGCGAGATTCCTAGCAAAATCACGACTATCGTGAAAAACCATCGTATGCCTCTGGCCTTTCTAGGATGGGATGTGCGGGCGATTCGATGATCTTCACTCATTATCGTTTGCCTCCCAGTTTGCGATCATTTCCAATATCCGTTCGATATGCTCTGTAGCAGCACTTTCCCCCCGGTCAATGATTTCCTCGACACCGGAATAAGCAATACTACTATAGTGTCCAACATCAGGACGGATTACGAGATCAGCCGTGAGGATTCGGCTGCGAAAGATTTCCCGCTCCATCACGTCTATCGTCTGAACGATCACATCAAAAATAGAACTGATTTTCATCGATGTGTCCAGCTGGGCGACATCTACGGCAATCACAATATCCGCTCCCATATCACGGAGAACGGTAACAGGGACCCGATCGATAACACCGCCGTCAACCAACAGTCTGCCATCCACCCGTTCCGGTACAAAGATACCCGGTATAGAGATACTCGCTCGCACGGCCTGATCGACAGGTCCTTCACGAAAAACGACCCTCTCCCCTATTTCAATATCGGTGGCCACGATCGCAAGCGGTATTTTCAGCTCTTCAATTCGCTTTCCGTGCGTCAACAATTGAATCAGCTGTTTGATTTTATCCCCTGTAACAAATCCCATACTGGGAACGGTCAGATCGACCAAATGCTTTCGTCTCAGATTCATTGCCAGCTTGCCCATCATGTAGGGGTCTATTCCATTGGCGTAAACAGCCGCGATCAAGCTGCCCATGCTGCTGCCGGCGAGCAGGTCAATTTTGATCCCGTGCGCCTCGAGAACCTTCAGCACTCCAATATGTGCAAAGCCACGAGCGCCTCCCGACCCCAATGCCAAGCCTACCAGCGGTTTTCGTTTCGTTGCCACGCACCATCCCCCCTCTAAGCAAACATATGTGGGGAACCGCCGATCTTTCGTGTCAGAAGATGCAAGCCTGCGCATAGTTTCCCTGTCCATCACGTAGACATGTACTACTGTTGCTTGTACAGGAGGAGCCCATGTCACGTCACTCTCCCATTCTCACAATGTTGCTCGCCGTCTCGACGATTGCCCTTGTTTTTATGTTGGTGGCACATTCACAAATCTCATTTGAAGCTGCGGTTCGCGGCCTGAAAATCTGGTGGGAAGTGGTTTTCCCATCCACTTTGCCGTTTATCGTGCTTTCCGAGGTATTAATGGGTCTTGGTGTAGTTCATTTCTTCGGAGTGCTGCTGGAGCCTTTGATGCGCCCCTTGTTTAATGTCCCGGGCACGGGTGGCTTTGTCATTGCGATGGGCTTTTCATCCGGTTACCCCGTCGCAGCAAAGCTGACAACCCGACTGCGGGAGCAAGGAAATGTTACGAAAGCGGAAGGAGAGCGTCTCGTCGCGTTTACGACCACCGGCGATCCCCTTTTCGTGATGGGCGCCGTAGCCATTGGCTTTTTTCACAGTGAGCAGATGGGCATTATACTCTCGCTAACCCATTACCTTTCGGCTGTCCTGCTAGGCATTTTGTTCAGGCTGCACGCTCCGTCCGCGACAATCAGCAAGCCATTGGAAAAAACTAAGATGGCCTTGCCAATACGGGCCTTGCAAGCGATGCACCGTGCGAGACTCGCTGATCGCCGCCCTTTCGGCAAGCTGATGGGGGACGCGGTACAATCAGCCTTGACCACGCTGTTTATGATCGGAGGATTCATCATCGTCTTCTCGGTCATCATCCAATTGTTTCAAGCCATTCATCTCACTGCGTTCATCATCCAGGTGCTCGCGTTTGTACTTGGTCCATTTGGCGTTCCACCCGCTCTATCGCAATCCATCGTTTCCGGATTGTTTGAGGTCACACTTGGCGCACAAGCAGCGAGCGAAGCACCTGCAGCTGTTCCCATCGTTTGGAAAGCGGCAATTGCGAGCGCTGTACTCTCCTGGGGCGGCTTAAGTGTTCACGCTCAAGTGGCAAGCATTCTCAGCGCAACGGATATCCGCGTCATGCCTTATTTGATAGGCCGCTCCATCCATGCGTTACTGGCTGCCGTTTTGACGTTCATCCTCTGGGGACCGCTCACTTCCTTGGCATGGCTGAAAGAAAAAAGCGTTCCTGTCTTTCTGCCAAGCACCACGGGGTTGACAGTCTCTCACTGGTGGGATGCCTTTCTGTACTCCGGGGTCATAGCCGTTATTGGTACTTCTCTACTGCTTCTGGGCAGTATGCTTGTTCGATTTTTGCACAGCCATAAAATACGTTGACGACTTCCGGATCAGCCACCCAGCTTTTCCTTCAACGCTTTTTCAACAACTGGCGGAACCAGATCGCTCACGCTCGCCTTGTAACTGGCTACTTCTTTCACGATGCTGGAGCTGAGGTAGGAATACTGGTTATTGGTCATCATGAAAAAGGTTTCCACCTCTTCATCCAGCTTTTTATTAATAGATGCAACCTGCATCTCATATTCAAAATCAGATACAGCGCGCAAGCCACGGATGATCACTCGTGCTCCCCGTTTTTTCATGTAATCGATCAGCAAGCCCTCAAAGGAGTCGATTTCTACATTGTCCATGCCTGCTGTCGCCTGACGCAAAAGCTCTACTCTCTCTTCGACGGAAAACAGGGATTTTTTCTTGGAATTGACGAGGACAGCCACGATCACCTTGTCAAAGATCTTGGAACTGCGGGAAATAATGTCAAGATGTCCATAGGTAACGGGGTCAAAGCTTCCGGAACATACTGCGATGGTCATGACAAATCGATCCTCCCTTATGTAGCCGCCTCTTCGGCAGGCTCATCTCTTTCTTCTTCAAAATAATACAAGGTTACTGCTGTATCTCCGTAGATAGCTGCACGATACTGGATGCAATGGCCCACGACTTCCGGCAGCGTAATATCTACGTCATGCTCGGCCACGATCCAGGCTCCATCTGAGAGCAGCTTCAATTCCTGCATAAGCTCTATCTCACCCGTAATGTTTTGCTGAGCATACGGCGGGTCCAAAAATACCAGATCAAACGCCATGCCTCGCTTAGCGAGCACGCGGAGCGCTCGGCTCGCATCATTCTTGTACAGCTCCGCCTGGTTGTCCAAGCGACACGCAGAAACGTTTTGTTGCACAATGGAAAACGCCCTGGCATCCCTCTCGACAAAGACAGCTCGTTCTGCTCCCCTGCTCAAGGCTTCGATGCCAAGGCCACCTGTACCGGCATACAAATCCAATGCCCATCCACCGTCAAAATAGGGGCCAATCATGTTGAAAATCGATTCTTTTACCTTATCAGTCGTCGGGCGCGTTCCTTTTCCTGGAACAGCCGTCAGTCTTCGTCCTCTGTGTTCGCCAGCGATAACGCGCATATTTCCCACCTGTCACCTCATATGTATTGGGTCTTCAAAAAGACCAGTAAAGATTGATTTCATACTATCACATCCGTCCCAGGCCAGTAAAATTTTTCATATACATAAATCCTTGCCGTCGAATGTATAGCTGATGAAAGAAATGGAAAGGATGTTGGATAGCGACGCATTGTTGTCGCTGACAACCGCGGAGAAGACTTACGTTTCCCCATAAGCTCTTCCTCCGGTTTCTCCTCTCCCATAATTGAAAGGCTGTTCACTTGCGCGCACGGTGTGTCTGATAGGAGCATTCCGTGCCACCTCTTCCCGTGTTGGGAGAAGTTGAACGGCTACCTCATCGTTTTTGGCGATGAGGTATTTTTTTGTCCAGATACGGCATACTACCTTCACCTTTGTCGTAAAGGAGGTTCCATTCATGGCAGAAAAACAGCCGTCCAAGCAAAAACTCGAAGCCTCAAAAGCACAATCCATTGCCGATCAAACAGGCGAAGGCGTGGAACAAGCAAGAAAAATGCAATCAGAGGCTGACCAATCAGATATTGTGAAGCACGGACAATAAGAAAACCTGTATCGTGGAATTGCGTTTCAGAGGCAGGTTATCCTTGCAGTATCAGGACGTGTTGCTCTCACCAATACTGTAAATGAAGAAAGAAGCCAGCCCGTAGCGTAAAGGGCTGGCTTCCTGAGCTTTTCAATCCACCTTCGACTGTTAACGCACCATTTTTAGATGAGCTACATGGTGGCGTCCATGCCAGGCGTATACCCCGATGTTTTGCCATACGGTAATGACCCCTGAGTCAGGATGGATAAATGTCCGCTGCAGCTCTGTATCACTGAGGCTCCGCAATAGAACCACCCAGCGGGCATGCAAGGCTTCGAGCAGCTGGAGGGATATTTCGACTGACATGGTGTAATCAGCCAGCTCTGCCCAGCTCGCCTCGTCATAGGGTTTGATGACAGGCTTATCTTCCGTAAGCGCTAGCTTGAAGCGGACAAAGGCATTTAGATGACTATCTGCCAGATGATGCATAACCTGACGAGCAGTCCATCCGCCCGAGCGATACGGCGTCTCCAGCTGGTCTTCATGCAGTTCTGACACCGCTTTTCGTACTTCTCCAGGCAAATTAGCTATGTCCTGAATCCAGCCAGCAATCACATCCTGTGTGATTTCCTCTTCGTGCTGGAATTTTCCGATTGGATATCTTTCATCCATATGATCTCCTCCTGAGCCCTTCCATTTACTACCAATACTCTTCTCGACTGGTCCTGTTCCCACCTTCATTTCCCTTCTGAAAAATGCAGCGCATTGGTGGATACTAGACCTATGCACGGTCGAACAGGAGGGATAAGATGCACACGGTCTGGAAAGGTTCCATCAGCTTCGGATTGGTCAATATCCCGATCCGGATGTTTACAGCTACAGAGGAACGTGACATTCGATTTCGCCAGCTGCATAAGGAATGTCACACGCCGATCAAATACACAAAGATGTGTCCGCACTGCGATCGCGAAGTGGAAGCTAGCGATATTGTTCGTGGCTTTGAATACGAAAAGGGCCATTTCGTGATTATCGATGATGCGGATCTGGAAGCAATCACACCTGATACCCGCAGAGCCATCGAAATTCTTGACTTCGTGGACCTGAAGGAAATCGATCCGGTGTACTTTGACAAAAGCTATTTTCTCGCGCCACAGGATACAGGAGAAAAAGCGTACGCCCTGCTGCGTGCAGCGATGGAACAAACCGGCAAAATCGCTGTAGCACAGGTGACAATGCGCAACCGGCAAAGCCTCGCGGTCGTCCGCTTGTACGAGCATTGCATCATGCTGGAGACGATTTTCTATCCCGATGAGGTTCGTTCTGTACAAAAGGTTCCCGCCTTGCCCGAAGCCGACATGCAACTGGCAGAAAACGAACTGAAAATGGCCAGCGAGCTGATCAGCAATATGACCACTCCTTTTGATCCTGCCAAATATACAGACGAGTACCGTACTCAACTGCAAGCCATGATTGAGAAAAAGCTGGAGGGCAAGGAGATTGCTACATCTCCGGCAGCACCTCGTGCCAATGTCATTGATTTGATGCAAGCACTGAAGGAAAGCCTGGCTGCGACAGGAGGAGCCGAGGCGCAAGTCCCTGTGAAAATGGCGACAGAACCAACGCCGGAAAAACCAGCTGCCAAGCCAAAGAAGGAGCGGAAGCGCACTATGGGTACCGCAGCTGACGAGTCACAAAAACCGAAAAAAGCTACTGCCTCTGGTGCAGCCTTGACCACAACGACCAAAACGCTGCGTCGTAAAAAAGAATCGGCAACGCCGTAAGAGACTGCTGTGATTGCTTGAGAAAACTTGGCTGCACCAAGATTTTTTTGCTTTTGCGCTTTAGCGCACGTAACTTACCGATCTATTAGAAAACTTGGCTACGGCCAAGCTTTTGGCGGAGCCTTAGTTGCACTTATACTATCTTCCGCTAATCTTTTTAGCGCTTTAGCGCACTTAAACTTTCCGATCGTACAAAAAAGCCCGGAGCTAATCCCGGGCTTTTTCCAATAGCTTTTCTTCACAAGGCTCGATATGGATGTGAACATCGTGTATCTTATGCTCCAGTCTCATCCGTTCCTCGATCACCTCCGTAATCGTGTGACTCTCGACTACACTCAGGTCCGGGTCGACAAGAACGACGACATCCACCAGCACACTGCTTCCATGATAGCGTGCCTTGATGTCACTGATGCTTACGACTCCAGGAATGTCCGCGATGGAGGTGCGCAAGTCTTCCAGCTTGGCTTGATCAAAACCATCCGTCAAACGGTGCACGGTCTCACGGAAGATCCCCCACCCTGTCTTGATGATCAAAATACCGACTACCAGTGCCGCGAGTGGATCGAGCCAGAGGAGTTGGAACTGTGCTCCGGCAATCCCTACAAAGGTTCCAATACTGACAAGAGCATCCGAACGATTATCCGCTGCTGCGGCCATCAACGCTTGGCTGTTGGTTTTCTTGGCAAGCTCCCGATTATAGCGGTAAACGCCAAACATAATAATCGAAGTTACGAGTGCAGTATAGCCGGCAATCATACCGGGAGCAGTCTGATTAGGTGCAAACATCGACGGGATTGCACCGGAAATGACATCGATCCCCACAAAGAGCATGATGAACGATGCGACGAGAGCTGCGATCGTCTCAGCCCGAAAGTGTCCATATGGATGATCTTGATCAGGAGGCTTTCTTGAAATACGCAATCCGATCAGCACAGCTACAGATGCGATGACATCGGTTGTATTGTTTAAGCCATCCGCCATCAAAGCCTCTGAGCCCGCTATGATCGCTACGCCAATTTTTAATACGGAACAAAATATATAGGCGATAATGCTTACCCACGCCCCGCGTTCCCCTTGCTTTAAATTCGAATACACATCCACACACGATCACCTCTAACTGAACTCCAACCTTTTGGGAAGGGATTCGGACGCTCCATGCGTCCACCCTCATCGCTGCAGTTTTCGTAGCGAACTTCATCGTATCAGACAGCATTCATGTGGGTCTACAGAAACAGTTTTAGTCCGATTCACGAGTATAGGGAGCAGGAAAATGTGTTGCGCGGTGGCAATCTTTTGGCACGAGGATCACTTCTTGTTAGGTACCTGATTAGGATACCCCTTTTTGCTGACTCTTCACCGTTCCATTTCTTCGATCGTTCCATTTTTATCTTCGTCACGAACGCGCTTGTTAAAGCGATTTTTTGACATTCCTATGTATACATTACGCTCGGTCAAAAAAAAGGAATTCCTCCAAACGTGCAGGAGAGATCCAATATTATCGACTTATGGATGTGGTTGTACTTTGTATGGGAAGTCCTTCTTTATAATAAAGAGAAGGGGATAACAGAACAAAAAAAATGTGAACCTGCGGAAAGCCGCGCTCTGCCAAAATCTGATGAATCGATTGAGCAATCGCATCATGCTTTTCCTGAGCTCTGGGAAACATGAAGATTTCCACGGACAGCGGGCTATTGGTAATCGCTTCGACCTGCAGCGACTCAAGCTTTACTTTTTCTAGCGCAACCTCGGCATGATGAGCAAAGCTCTCTACAATCTCAGGCGAGATGGCATGCAAAAAATCAGATTCAAACCCTTTAAATCGAATAAAAGGCAAGACAATTCCTTCTTTCCCGAGCGTATGATAGAGATTTGACAACTACCGCCATTATACGCATGAAAAATATTATCTATCAACAAAAACGTTTGGGCAAAACAGATCTAGGGGCTATAGCAGAGAATGATATCCGACAATACGAAGGTGTGGTGGACGTACCACGAATGTCAGCGTTCACTCAGCCTGCTATAGCCCGTTCAAAAAGGAAACATGTTGGCAGATCACACTTTCTACTTGTAGTATACCCTCCCTATTTATACATAATCAACCAAAAAGTAAGAAAAAGTGTAGAACGGACCTTTCTTTTCGTAGTATCTGGTCTATTGGATCTGCATCAACGTGCACTCCTCTTTGGACATTTCGACGATCCCTTGAAGGGTGGGATGTCTCATCGTGTGGCCTGGGGTCCATTCCATATATTCGACTTTCACAACAATCTCCGGCTTCACCCACAGGGCATCACGACTTCTCTTCGGTTCGTTGCTAAAGGGAGAACGCTCGATGATCAAGGGCCTCAAGCGCTCTGTCAGCTCCTCCCAACCTTTGCGGCTGAATGTACCGGTTCCTGCATGTCCGATGTACAGCAAGGCACCCGTGTCATTGTACAATCCAAGCAACAGTGCGTTTGCTACCCCGTCTTGAAGGGTAACACCACCAATCACGGCATAAAGGTCTCGAAAGATCTTCTTTTTTTGCCAGCGCTTGTCTTTTCCATCACTTACATATGTACTATTCAGATCTTTACAAACGATCCCTTCCATTTCATGCTTCAGCATGACATCGAACAGAGCCTGTCCATCCGCAAAATTTTGTACAATCTGTATATACGCTTGCGGGATAATGATGTCTCGCAGGAGCTGCTGTCTTTGGGCAAGCGTTCTTTCATGCACCCATTCGCCATCGACATACAATACATCAAAAACCATGTAGGTGACTGGCGTTTGCTTGGTTGCCAACCGGACACTTTGCTCCCTTCGCACACTGTCCCTTTTCATAATTTCATGAAAGGATGGCCTGCTGCTGTCCAAAGCAATCATTTCCCCATCCAAAATAAAGGACGAAGCCGAACAGTAAGCTTTGGCATCTTGCAGCTCAGGATACTGCATGGTTCGATCATTTTGCCTCCTGTTGATGAGACGCACTTCTGCTCCCTCGCAGTACGATAATATTCTCACGCCATCCCACTTGATTTGAGCGACCCAGTTTTCACCGGTCGGGATATGGTTCACCGTGATCGGCTCAAAGGGAATGATAGGCTTTAACACCACATGACCTCCCTCACTTGCTTTTTCGCTATTGTGCCCCAATCATGCCATCCCACAACAAAGAGCATCTCCTTGGAAGATGCTCTTCATCAGATGCCTTTTGAAAGCTCAATGCTTATTGCCAGTAGATGCAATGGTTGTCCTGGTTCGATGCAAATAATGGTTAACCACTTGCATCTGACAGTAACTCGCAACCATGGCAATGAACAACAAACAGATAATGACAATCACGACAATTTGACCAATCGACTTATCCATCTCAAAAAACCACTTGCCGATAGATACTGCTATGAGACAGCCGACAATGGATAGATTGGACGTCCAGCTCATCGCTCGGTAAAACCGGGAATAGCGGTTATCCGGAGGAATTCCTGTCTTCTCGTGAGGACGCTTTGATCCTTGGATTCTGGATCGAAAAAAGAGAAACAGCAGCAATGGAACCTGGATGATCAATACCATCGTCGAGTAGGCATAGCCCACAAAAACCTCCATCTCTTCTACATGTTGAAAGGAGAGAAGCGAAGTAACCACGAGCAGGAAGCCTACAGGTGAATTGTACGGCTTGTGCTGACTCTCGCCACCAAAAGTACCGATGCCCGTGAGCAAAGCGAGATACGCAATAATCACCTTGATCGTAAAGGCAGGAAACCACAAGCTTAACATAAATATTTCGACCCGATCGAGAAAATCGGTCACATGGATCTGTTGGACGAGGGAAAGCACCGGATAATTTAACCGACTGGCGATCGTATACCCCAGTACACCCAGCAGAACAAGAAGGATCAGGCTGGACATGAAACCGACAATGATAACGCCATGCTTGAATGCAGCAAAAAATAGCTGTGGCTGGATAAAAACCGGCAGGAACGCTCCAAACAGAATGATATCTCCGTACACTCCCATAGACATGTAATTGCTTATGAGTATTTGTTTCACTCCGCTGCTCAGCATCGGTTCGAATCTCTCCGGACTAAACTCATTAGCTAGAAATAAAAAGAGCAGGAAGTTTACGATGATGTGGGTGGGAAAGTAGATTTCATTCACACGTGCTGCTACTTCCAAGGTGCGATAGGACATCAGCAGGAGAACAAAGACAAGCAAGATGATCTCAAGTGGCGTTTGCGGCAGCAAGCTCGCTTGAATAAAAAATGATAATCCTTTTACATCTACCGTTAAAATAGTCAAGATGTACAGGACCAGGATGAGATTGATGAAGCCACCGAACCACTTCCCGCAGATCAGGAACATGATTTCGAAAATGTTCTTCCCTGGGTATATGTGTACTAATTCCATCAAGACGTAACAGATAAAGATCGCGTATATCATGGGAAGCAATTGGGAAAACCAGGCGTCCATCTTTGCGACTTGTACCAGTGACTGATAAAAAGTGATCATGCTTCCTGTCAATAAAACGCTGCCCACCAACCATGCTACCTGCCGATGGCTTACGACTTGCTTTTGAAGCATGCCTACCATCTCCTCTTATCTATATGTCGCCCACTTTTTCACGTATGGTGATATCCATTCTTTTAAATATTGACTTGGCATCAGCTGCAGGTTTGGGAAGTACAAAGCAACAAAACCCAGGATGGCGAGAATATAGAGAAAGACGACAATTCCTCGCTGCCTTGAAGTCATGTATTTGCGTTTCCTGAGGAATTGAAGGAGCATGATGATCACCAAGCAAATAAAAACGAACTGAAAGATATTATTCACGCGGATCTTCCTTCATAATATTGTTCGTCGTTTGGCCAATATTGGTCGCCTGTACTTTACTATGAATCGTGTAGGTTATATCAGGCAGCTCATCCCGCCATTTATCACGATATGTGGTTTTCCAGGTTTTCGGGTGATGACGGGCCAATACCATGCCCAGTCCGATCGGGTCCGATTTCGTTGCTTTTGAATGCTCCAGGATTATCTTGATTTTATTTTCAATCTCCTCAGATACTCTTTTTTCCATCAGGTCAATGCTGTTCTCATTGTCAAAATTCAGTGTCGTCATGTTTTCGGTGATTACAATCGACGACTTCAGATGAATATCGTAGTGTACGCGTCCTTGCTTGATGACAGGTCGTATCTTGGTTTCTCCCCTCAGGACTTCGGTATTGATCCACTCGTTACTATTGAGTTTGACATTCATGGAAAAAGGATTGAAATAGCGCTGAAACCAACGCAAACCCACGGAATCAGAACGGCTGAGTATTTTGATCAGCTTGTCCTTGCGAAACACCGCTACCCCCATTGCTTCAACCTCTTTGCTCTTTCCCTTGGGATGGGATTGAACGGGTTCAAACACGGGCAAGAACGGATCCAAGCCTTTATGATTTGCCATTTGCGCCAGGTCCTTCATCGAGACTGGAATGGTCACCGACTTAACCAATTCGCGCAGCGCCTCCCCTGAAAAACGCTCAAATTGAGGCTGTGCGCTCAATAAATCCATTCCCTTTCCTTGGGTAATCACCACGAAAGAAGTCATTCGATTCTCCGGGAAGCGGGTGACAATGTCCAATGGATCGCTCAAGCCGTTTCTAGCCAGTTCTTCCCCCAAAATGACGACTCGATAATGCGCGAAGTAGAGAAGTCTCGACATCCGCGACTGTAAGATTCCATAGGCTTCGCGGATCGTTTTGCCAACTGCTGAATCCACATAAAAGCTTTTGTCTCCGCTAGTCCCGCCCCCTTCACCAGAAGGACCTCCCAAGCTGCTCACGAGTGGCACCTGTACCGCCAGTCGGTATTTGCCGTCCCCTTCTTTGTCGATGGACATCGCAATCACAAACCCAATATCGTTTACTTCTCGCCTGTCCCAGCAACCCGTCAACAGCACACTACAAAACAACATGATGGAGAGACAGAACGCGATAGAGCGGGGGCAGGGTTGATGCCCCCCTGGCTCAATCATCATTGCTCTCCCGTTTTTCGGCATCTTCTTCTGAGCGACGTGCTTTTGCAATAAAATCTCCCCCTATCCTCCTGGCGTTTTGGATGCCTAGAAATCCAGGTCGAAACACCAGCTTTGACCAAGGAGCGCGTACCAGTACATCTTTCAAATCACCGACAGACACTGGGGCAATGGGAGAAAGATAGGGGATACCAAAGGATCGCAGACTTGCCATGTGTCCCACAATGACCAGAAGCCCCACAAGAACCCCGTAAATCCCTAGTACTGCAGCGGCAACCATCAGCGGAAAGCGAAGCAGTCGTATGGCGATAGCCGCGTTAAAATGAGGAATGGTAAACGAGGCAATTCCCGTAATCGAAACCACGATGACCATCGGTGCAGAAACAATCCCGGCCTGAACTGCTCCTTGCCCGACGACCAAGGCACCTAAAATACTGACCGCTTGTCCTACGGTTTTGGGTAAACGGATACCGGCTTCTCGCAGAGCTTCAAAGGCAATTTCCATAATAAAAACCTCGACGATCGCAGGAAACGGGATAGCTTCACGCGCTGCTGCAATACTGAGCAATAGCGAGGTCGGGAGCATCTGCTGATGGTAGGTCGTGACCGCTACATACAGAGCAGGGGTTACTAGCGAGATAGCCAGAAAGAGGTATCGAAGCCAACGCAGGAACGTAGACATTTGAAAACGTTCATAATGGTCCTCGCTCGCTTGCATCATCATCCAAAAAGTTGTCGGAGCAAGCAGCACCATCGGCGTTCCGTCTACAAAAATGGCGACTCGCCCCTCCAGGAGGGCAGCCGCTACCGTATCCGGTCTTTCCGAATACATCAGCTGTGGAAACGGAGAGTACTCATTGTCCTGAATCAGTGCTTCCAGATAGCCGCTCTCCAGAATAGCATCTATCTCGATCCGACTGATTCGATGGGTCACTTCATTGACGAGCTTTGGATCTACGATACCTTCCAAAAAAGCGACGACCACGTTTGTATTAGACTCCCGGCCGACAACGAGAGACTTCATTTTCAAGCGCGGCGTCTTCAGCTTTCGTCGCAGCATCGAGGTGTTGGTCCGAATATTTTCGATAAATCCTTCTCTCGGCCCGCGAACGACGGATTCTCCCTCTGGCTCGTTTACAGATCGCTTTTCCGCTCCCCGTATCCCCAATGCAAGTCCCTCGTCGTTGCCTTCTACAAGAATCCCTGTATCACCCGACAAGACGGCTTGCAATAATCCTTTGTAATCCTTCACCTTGTCAATCTGGGACACTGGCAGCCATTGCTCTTCGATGTACGAGACATCTGCACTGCCGTCTTCGAGGATCATCAGGCTTTTCAATGCCTCATTTACCTCTTGTGTATTGATAAGTCCGTCTACGAAAACGGCAATGGCGTGAACGCTGTTTTTGAGCTGAAATTTACGGATGACAAAATCCGAGCAGTCGGAAAACATGCGCTCCAATATCCCGATGTTGTCATCGAGCACGGGCGAAATCGGGACCCCTTCCAACTCACTCAGGCTGCACGCTTCAAGGTGCAGATCATTCTGTTCTTCTTCCCGTCCTTTATTCAGAAACTTTTTAAAGTCCATTTTTTCACCAACCAATAGAAATCTACCGATATTATGGTTCTTCGGCTGGGATAATATGCATTTTGCAGGATCCGTATATGGTTTTTGACATGAGGGGCAAAGTAGGAAAAACGCGTCACTTGGAAAGCAGGTGCGGAAATGAGCCTGGTCATCCCGCAATACGAGCTGACTTTGAATGGCCATACCTTAGCCATCACCAATCCCGACAAACCGCTTTGGCCAAAAGCCCATGTCACCAAGCTGGATTACATACGCTATTTGCTGCAAGTCGCACCAGCCCTATTAGCCTATAGCAAGCGGCGCCTATTGACTGTCATCCGCTATCCCCATGGCGTAGAGGACAAAAGCTTTTATCAAAAAAATACGCCTGACTACGCCCCTGACTGGATCCATACCCACGAGTGGGAAAACACCCGCTACACATTGTGCGACGATGAGGCCACTTTGATCTGGATGGCCAATCAAGCGGCATTGGAGTATCATGTTTCATTTCATCTCGCTACGGATGAGATCCCGACAGAGCTCGTGTTTGATCTCGACCCTTCAACCCCTGACTTTTCTGTCGTCATCGAGGCTGCCTTGCTCTTAAAAGAGTTGCTGGACGAATTAGGATTACCCTCCATTCCCAAAACCTCCGGGGCAAGTGGACTGCAGATTTACATTCCCATTGAACGCCGCTACACATTTGAACAAACGCGCGTTGTCGGACAGTTCATCGCCAATTACCTGGTAGAAAAGCATCCGACACTCGTGACAATCGAACGCCTGGTCAAAAACCGGGGAACCAAGCTGTATATCGATTACTTGCAGCATTGGCGAGGAAAGACCTTGCCTGCTCCATACTCTACACGTGCTAGGGAACAGGCAACTGTCTCTACCCCTCTTCGCTGGGAAGAGGTCAGCAGCATTCATCCGACTGACTTTACAGTCGATACAGTACCAGCGCGCCTTTTGAAAAACGGGGATCTATTCGCCTCTGTATCCGCTCCTCGCACACAGGCGTCCCTGGACCCGATTCTCTCTTTTTTACAGTCGTGAAAGTGTCAATCCGCCCGGTCAATCTGTTGGAATCCAGCCTTCATTCTGTGCTATACTGTGCAGAGATCGTTTACAGGTCAAGGAGGAAATTTCATGATCGATCCGGTAGCTATTGCGCTCGGGCCCATCAAGATCCACTGGTACGGGATTATAATGGGGCTTGCTTTTTTACTAGGTACGTATCTAGCACGATACAACGCCAAAAAGTCGGGGATTGATGCGGACCATGTTATGAATATGGTGGTACTGATCATTCCCGCAGCTATTATTTGTGCACGTGCTTATTACGTCATTTTTGAGTGGAGTCAGTACAAAGACAATCTGCTCAGCATCTTTGCTGTCTGGGAGGGCGGATTGGCCATTCACGGCGGACTGATCGGCGGCGTTCTCGCAGGAGCTTGGTACGTTCGCAAGCATAAACTATCCTTCCTTCTTGTTGGGGATGTCTTGATACCGAGTGTAATCCTTGGTCAAGCGATAGGGCGTTGGGGCAACTTCATCAACCGGGAGGCGCATGGAGATGTAGCCAGCGAACAGTTCATGCAATACTTCCCAGCTTTTATCCGTGATCAGATGTACATTCAGGGACAATATTATCACCCTACATTCTTGTATGAATCCTTATGGAATCTGGTTGTTTTCGCCATTCTCCTGCTGACCCTCTATTACTGGAAGAAATTCAATGGTCAAGTCCTGTTCAGCTATATGATCCTGTACTCCATTGGACGCTTCTTCATCGAGGGAATGCGCACAGACAGTCTCTTGATTGCGGACACACTGCGCGTAGCACAATTGATCAGCTTGCTGTTGATCGCGCTGGGGATCATTCTGATGCTCGTATTCGCCAGAAAAAGCTTACATTCCAAACAATCGGGTAATTCCATTGAATAAACAGCAAACTCGACTAAGCCACTTTTTCTTCATGAGAAAGTGGCTTTATCTATCTCTACTATTGAGCGCCTTGTCTGAATAATCGTAAAGCAGGCGATACTAGACGATAATGACGAAAGGAGTGATCTGGATGGATGATGCGCTGCTGGAGGATTACCTGAATCGTAAAGTGCGCATACATTTTGCCCCCGACATGATCGGTGCCGGTTTATCCCCCTATGAGGAAGGCAAGCTGTATGATTACAGCAGCAATGGGGTATTGTTGGAGAAAAATGACGGATCGATTGATTATGTTCCCTTCTCTTCCATACGTCTTGTGCAAATCCGCCCAAAAGCAGGATTGTGGGAGCGCTTGACCGGAACGGACTAACACTCGACCGGATACAAGCGATTAGAAAACTTGGCTACGCCAAGCTTTTGGCGGAGCCTTAGTTGCACTTATACTATCTTCCGCTAATCTTT
>NZ_JAFLPN010000069.1:0-9136 GCF_029870785.1 Brevibacillus sp. AY1 | reverse complement strand
GGGTCAGGCACTGTATCTCATTAACAATCGACCGAGAAAATGTTTAGGCTGGAAAACCGCTCACGAATCATTCTAGGAAGCTCTGTCGCACTTGGCTTGACAAACCGTCTTATAAAAAAAGAGAATGAGTGATGCTGAAGCCCGATCTTCATGAAGAGGATCGGGCTTCTCTATTGTGGAGTCAGTCTTTTCTGCAAAAGGGTAATCGCAGGCAAAGTGTTGAAATCCGAAAATTCCGAAATTAGAGGCTCGGCAAACGCCGGGTTTTTCCTAATTCTGGAACAAAAGTTCAAGATAGTTGCACTAATCTTGCTAAAAATACGCAGTTGACTTACCACGTCTGCGGCATTTTTCGTATACCTTGTACGAGGTAGCACGATATTTTTTACCGAGAATGGAGTGAGCAAAAACATGAAAATAATTGCGACTGAACGAGAGATAAAAGAGTATTTCGAGGGACTGAGAAAGCTGTTATGGGGGGGAGGGAAATCAACAGCTCCCCAGAAGGATGACAGTTGCCAGGAAGAAGAACCTGCGTTTCGCAAGGTGCTGATACGCTACCTGAATCAATCGATTGAAGCTGGCACCGATGCGGGTATCTTGGCTGGTGTTTTGCAGGAAGTAGGCACAGATTATGCGCTGATTATGGAACCAAGTGGCACGCGTGTCGTCATCCGCTTTACACAAATCAACTACGTGCAAGCGTTGTAAGGAGGAGATCAGGATGAGTTTTGAAGATAAATTGCGCTCGTATCTAGGCGAGACAGTCGAAGTGATTACGGGATATCAGGTCACGACAGGCGTTTTGATTCGCGTCACGGACAGTACGGCAACGATTCTTGCTTCTGCTGCGCCCGGGTATGGCAGCGATCAACAAGTGACTTTTCAACAGGATCGTATCACGTACGTAAGGATCGTCTGATGATGGCAGTAGGAATAGGTGCAAGGCGCAAGGACACTTTGTCCGTAGTGATTTCCGCACTCTATTCGACCCATCACCTTCAAAAGATGATCGCGGTTTCCTTGCAGCTTGCCCCGGAGGAGCTCATGCTGGTGATCGCCAGTCACTTGATTAATGAACTGCCGAATGCTGTTCGGAAAAAAACGCGCATCATCCTTATCGATAATCCGAGTACCCCCTTTGCGGGAAGGAAGCTCGCAGCGGAGAAAGCCCGCGGAGAGCTCCTCCTGATTCTGGGGGAAGATCAGTGGTATTCCCCTGCTGCCCTGCAGCGTTTCCTGTTTCCGATGCGCTACGGAAACGCAGAAATCGTCTTGCCTCAGGCGGGGACGCTCACCAGGGATAAAAAGAACGACAAGCCTATCAACAGCTTCTCGTATCTATTGAATGATCTCTATGACAGAGCCGATCTGCAAGAAGCTTCTCTCTTGTCTACTCCCCACGGAATCACGAAAAGAGCCGTGCAACGATTGGGGACTGTGCTTTTGGAGCATCCGGCACAAGCACATCGCAAGCTCATCCAAAGCGGTTTGCAGATCGTGACGCAGGTGTTGGAACCGCTCCCTGGTTCACCACCCTTTAATCCACAGCTTTACGGGGCTTTGCGCTCGGAGCTTTCCACGTACGAGAAGGCCGTCATCAAGGAGCAGCTGGACGTGATCGCCGTCCTATCGGAAAGAGGAGGACTGACAGATGGCGGAAGGAAGAGAGAGGGCCTTGTGTCCACTCGCTCGCAACAGCCAGTCGCTTTTGGCCAGGAGCAGAGCCTTTCCGTCATCATTCCCGCACGAAATGAAGCGAGGACGATAGAGGCGGTGATCCGTGAGGTCGGGCTGTTGGATCCTGCTGAGGTGATTGTAATCGTCAACGGATCTACCGATCAGACTGCCCGCATCGCCAGAAAGTGCGGGGCCACGACGGTGGTTTTCTCCGAAGTGTTGGGCGTGGATTCGGGACGGGGCGCCGGAGCAAGTCTTGCAACAGGCGGCATCCTGCTGTTCGTCGATGCGGATTTTGTGATTCCCGCCCAGGAGCTTTATCCATTCGTTCTGGGTTGTCGACGGGGAATGGATCTAGCGTTGAATGATCAATCTGCCTTTTTGGAATCGCAGCATGCCAGGAATGTGGTGGTCGCTGCCAGACGAGCGCTCAATCTTGCTTTGAATCGAAAGGACCTAGAGGTAGGTTCGATGCTGGCGGTTCCATTTGCCTTGCGACGGGAAGCCTTTGCTCGACTTGGATGGTCCCTTCTGGCGTGTCCCCCAAAGGCGCAGGCAGCGGCCATCATGGCAGGACTGAATGTCCAGCAGGCCTATCAGGTAGACAGTTTTGCCTCCAATCGTTTTCGTACGGAAAAGCATGTGGCACGAAAGGGTCGATCATCTGCCGCTGACCAGATCATAGGAGACCATATCGAGGCCTTTCACTATATCATTCAAAACACATGCAAGGAGGTGATCACATGTCACAGCGAATAGACGGCATGGTCAGTGTTGTCATTACAAACTACAATCGCGCCCTGTATCTGAGGGAGTGTCTAGATCATATTCGTGAGCAAACCTACCCCAATTGGGAGATGATTTTCATCGATGATGCATCGACGGATGATTCTGTTCAGGTGGCCAGAGAGTGGCATGAGCAGTATCGTCAAGTATGGTCGGAGGACCATCGTATGGTGATGCATACGCTGCCTCGCAATATCGGGTTTGCCGGAGCCCTCAATGTTGGTCTGTATCTGGCTCGGGGCGAATATATCGCCATACAAGATTCGGATGATTATTCACATGTAAACAGATTGCAGCGACAGGTTGAATTTTTGCAAAACCATCCCGAGGTTGAACTGGTTGGAACCAACTATTACTCGTTCCCCTCTGATGCGCCTATGAAACGAGAGTTGGCGAACTGGCTTCGCTATGGGGATGAAATCGGAAAGGTGTATGGCAGAGGCGGACATTGTGTCTGTCATGGGACGATATTGTTTCGTGGACGCTTGTTCGATCAGATCGGTGGTCCTACACGCCGGATCACAGGGGCAGAGGATTATGAATTCATCGCCAAGGCGCTGAATGCGAAAGCCAAGATCGAAAACCTTCCTGAACCTCTGTACTTTTATCGGCTGCACAACAATCAACGTTCGGTACAGTACTACAAAAGAAAGGAGAGTAACGATGACAAATAGTCCAACTCGTGTCTTGATGGTCATGGACAGCATGGGAACGGGTGGAACGGAGACCCATGTCTTGAGTTTGGCGAGAACCCTGCAATCGAGGGGAATCCAGCTTCATTACGCAGGAGCGGATGGCCCTTTTCATTCAGCCTTTGTGGACGCAGGCTTTCACATTCATCTAGTCGAGTCGAGTATGGAGCCTCTTCCGGTTCGAAATCAGCAGTTGAATCACGCCTATCGAAGAGTCATGGAAGAGCATCAAATCTCGATCGTACACGTGCATCAGACCCCTTCAGGGCTACTGGCAGCAGGAGCGGCGGTGGAGCTGGGAATACCGGTCGTCTACACGATGCACGGGACCTATTATCCGCCGAGAGAAGCGGTTGCCCTGGCGCAGCTGAGCGATGCCATGATCAGTGTGAGCAAGCCAGTCCAGACCTTTTGGAACAGGCAAGGGATTGAAAGCTGCGTGATTTCCAACGGGATCGACTTTGAAGCGTTTCATCCAGATCCAAATGTCTCGATGGAGCTGCGAACAACCACGCTTTGCGACCTTCCGCAGAACGCTTCGGTGGTCACCTACGTCAGCCGTTTGGCGTGGCAAAAGGCATCGGTATGCAACATGCTTTTGCGCGCGACCAAAACCTTGACAGACATGAGCAGCCTTCACATGGTCGTAGTCGGTACAGGAGCTCAATCTCACTACGTCGATGAGCTTGCTCAAGCGCTCAATAAGCTCAAAGGCTATCCCTATATTCATGTCGTTGGAGAGCAGACGGATGTAAGACCTTACTATGCACTCAGCGATCTGGTCGTGGGTACCGGTCGTGTCGCATTGGAAGCGATGGCTTGCGGTAAACCTGTGCTGGCGGTAGGCAACCACGGCTATTTGGGTCTGGTCACACCAGAAGCTTACCCCCGGGCATGGGAGTATTACTTTGGCGACCATAATTCCAGCGAAAAGCCGTCGCCTCCGTTGTTGGCCCATGCGCTGCGGCAAGCTTTTGCGGATCGGCAGAGGTTGGAGCGATGGGGAGAGCAAGGCAAAGACTGGATCAAGTCCAGCTTTGACATTACCCAAAAAGGGGCTGAGCTGCTCGCGTTATACGAAAGGTGCATGAGAAAGCAATAAGGAGGGGGCGACATGAAAAAAATCCTCTATGTCGGGTGGATCGGTTTTAACAATCTCGGCGATGAATGGATGTGGCGATTGTTTGAGGAAAGTGCGGAAAAGTATCTGGACCCACAGCATTACCGGGTCATTCCTTCATTGCCGGGCGTAGATCTGCAGCGTTTTGACGACTTCGATACCGTGGTGCTGGGCGGAGGTTCGCTGTTGGTACCCGGCTACGTGGACGTGGCACATCGGGCTGCTCAACAGCAAAAACAGCTCGTGATCTGGGGGAGCGGATACGATACCCAAGTGCCTGTACAGTTTGACGCTTCAGGCAAGCTGATGACGGCTTCGTTCCAGGAAAGCGAGAAGATGGGGAAAATGCTCCGGGAGATCGGGGAACATGCTTCCTTTTTTGGTGTGCGAGGGCCTCTTACCCATCAATATTTGCAGGAAACAGGGATTGGAGGAAAATTGTTTGTCAGCGGAGATCCGGGGATGCTGATGACTCTGCCAACGCTGGAGGCGAGTAGAGACGATCAGCGTCCCACGATCGGCATCAACTGGGGGACAGCCTACAATCGCATTTACGGCAAAAATGAAGCAGCTGTGGAGGATGCGTTGGCACAAGCAGCCAAGACGCTGATTCAGGACGGAAAACACATGTATCTGTATACGATGTGGGGGCCGGATCGGGAAGCCATTAAACGATTGTATAAAAAAATCAATGCCCCACAGCACACGACACTGGATCTGGAGCTTCACAATCACACAGAGATGATGAAGCGAATCGGCCGCTTTCAGGCAACCATTAACTATAAGCTGCACGCCAATATTTTGAGTGCTTCAGCAGGAGTCCCTTTTGTCTGTCTGGCATACCGCTTCAAGTGCCTGGACTACTGTTATTCCATGGGCTTGCCGGAGATGGCGGTCACTACCAATCATCCACAGCTTCAGCAGGAAATCGTGACGCTGGCGACAGAAGCCGTGCAAGAAAGGGCTTCGATCCGAGAGAGAATGGCTGTTCAGCAAAAAGAGATGAAGGAGCATTTGCTGAAGCCCTTTGTCCATCAGTTGCTGTAACTGTTAAGAAGTCCGACCGCATGTAATGGAGAAAAGCTCCTTTCTAAGAAGGGGCTTTTCTTGCTGTATCGAAAGCAAAAGTCCTTCTTGAGCTGTCTGCGTCCAACACAGCGTATCATGCAATTGGTTATGCGTATGTCCGCCAGCAGGAGCCAGTTTTCCAGGAGCATAAGGAAGAGCATTTTGTCGCATGTCACTTTCCTTTGTAAGTGTACAGTTGTGCGTTTTCATGAATCTTGATAAGATAATAGCTAGAAAACATTGGAAGGAGGTACCCTGATGAAAAAAAGAGCCTTGCAATCCTTGTCTGCTGGAACAGGGTACTCGACCGCTGTTTTCTTTGCTTTCACCAATCACGGGATTCGTCTGTCCAAAATCGACATTTCAAGCGACTAGACATCCATTCCAGTGATCGGATGAGATGCCACAGGTCGCTACCCTGTGGTTGGATGCACTTACTGCAATGGATAAGACACATTCACACACCACAGGGAGATCTTGTGGTGTTTTTCATTTTAAGAGGATATAAAGGAGGCATCGTCTAATGAAAAGAGTGGCTGCGGACATTGAAGTGAAAGCATTGGAGCTTGCAGATGCAGAGGCGTTATTTCAATTGGAGACACGGAACCGGGAGTTTTTCCAACGCTACACCACGCCTCGCAATGAAGATTTTTACACACGGATTGGACAGCAGGGGCGCATCCGGGCAGATATCGAAAAAGCCAGGCTAGATCAAGCATATGCCTGCGGAATTTATCTGGTGGAGAGCGGGGAGCTGATTGGCCGCATTGCCCTGAGTGAAGTCGCGCGCGGACCTTTCCAAAGCGCATGGATCGGCTATTATCTGGATCAAGAACAAAATGGCAAGGGATATATGACAAAGGCTGTGCGTCTGATGGTCGAGCTGGCATTTGAGGAGTGGGGGCTGCATCGGATTGAGGCTGGCGTCATGCCTCATAATCTGGGATCTATCAAGGTACTGGAGAAAGCAGGGTTTCACAAGGAAGGCATCGCCAAAAAGAACGTCATCATCAATGGACGGTGGGAGGATCATCAGATTTTGGCGATCATCAACGAGGAAGAATAGAGGGGGACAAACCGCATGAAGCGTGTCGAGGTTTTGCATGTTGATGCATTTAGCCAGATTCCAAACAAAGGAAATCCGGCAGGGGTTGTGCTGGAGGGGGATTCCCTTACAGATGACGAGATGCAGGCAGTAGCTTTGCAGGTCGGGTTTAATGAAACGGCCTTTGCGGTTCGCTCGGAAGTGGCTGACGTACGCATACGCTTTTTTACTCCCGGACATGAAATGAACCTGTGTGGTCATGCGACGATGGCGACGGTTTTTTCCCTACTTTCGCACGGCTTGCTGGAAGAGAAGCGGGAGATCACGATTGAGACGAAAGCAGGTATTCTGCCAGTAAAGATTCAGACCATGCCGGACGAGGGGGTGCTCATCACGATGCGTCAGGCAGCGCCGCAGTTTGCGGATTTTAACGGCTCCGTGGATGAGCTGGCTGCAGCAATCGGACTTGTGAGTGAGGACATCGAATTAAGATGGCCGATCCAATATGGCAGCACAGGTATTTGGACGCTGATCGTTCCGGTCAAATCCTTGGATGCGTGCAAACGGATGAAACCGGATAATGCTCGCTTTCCTCATGTGTTGCAAGAGATGCCGCACGTGTCGATCCATCCATTCTGCATGGAGACCTACGATCAGACTGCCGATATGCATGCCCGCCATTTTTCATCGCCATATTCCGGTACACAGGAAGATCCGGTAACAGGGACAGCTTCGGGAGTCATGGGAGCATATTACGTGACCTACATCGAACCGGAAACGACGGCTGGCCCGCGTACGTTCGTCATCGAGCAAGGACAGGAGATAGACAGGGACGGCCGCGTTCGTGTGACAGTGAGTCCCAACCAAGAATCCCTCCAGGTCGAGATCACCGGAACCGCCGTGTTCGTAAAGGAAATGATCGTCACGATCTAAGGCTGCCGTGATTCTAATCGCTGCAGGGCTGTCTCTACCTCCTGGATAAACAAGGGAACAGAGGGATTTTCGTTCGCTGTTTTCCACGAAGCGACGATATCGACCTGATGCTCCTCGTCTTGTATATCGATAAAGCGAAGGCTGGGACTGGCGTACAGCAGCAGATGATGGGACAGGATGGTGATCCCGATCCCTGCATCGACGATCATCAGCACCGCATCAGTACGGGAAGCCTGGCTTACGATTCGTGGGGAGAAGCCATGCTTGGCACATAAGGACAAAACGTAATCATACCCCTGCGGCGATTCCTCGCGCTCCAGCATGACAAATGGTTCCTGCGCGAGCTGCGCAATAGACAGATCGGTCTGGTCAGCCAGTGGGTGATCTTCCGGCAAAATGATCGAGTAGGGCTGGATCCACAACGATTTGTAGGTAATTCCGCCGAGATTATGCAGACCATGTGGCAGAAGTGTCTGCTACCCTGGATGCAGCGATTGCTCTCTTCGAAAAATCTTTGGCACGCCTGAGCACCGAGACGCCGATCGACACGTATGAGCGACTGCGTTTGCGCAGAAACTATGGCTTTACAGCGAAAATGTGCAAGGAAGCTGTCAAAAACCATCGTGGATTACAGCGGTGCTAGCAGCATGTATGAATCCAATCCGCTGCAGCGTTATTGGCGGGACGTGCAGGCCTCGTCCATGCATATTACCTTCAATATGGACCATTTGGGGGAAATGTTTGGAAAATTAGAATTGGGATTGTCTTTAAGTCCAAAAGATTCACTGTTATCATAAGAGGAATTACGTGTAAAAGGAGGCTTTCACAAAAATGAGCAAACAAATTCCTCAAGCGCTGTCGCAGGAACAAATCGATTTCATGAATGACAAGCCATTGATCCTGCTCAGCACCATCGATGCCGAGAGCAATACGCCGAATACCTCGGCGATCTCCTGGGTGAAGGCACACACCCCGACAACGATCCGCTTTGCCGTTACGACCAATTCACGGACTGCTGCCAACGTGAAGGCCAATCGTCGCGTTTCATTGACGATGATCGCGTTGGGCACCGTCTATTCCATAGTAGGAGAGGCGAACATCCTGGAAGAGAAGATCGAAGGAATCGCGATGCCGCTGTCCAAAATCGAGGTTCAGATCGAAGCTGTATTTGAATCCATGTTCTGGGGAGCAGCGATTACGCAAAATCCAGCATATGAGAAAACAAGCAATATCGAGAAGGCGATCGCGCTGGACAACCAAGTATTTGGGGCATTGCTTTCATAAAGAGGGGAAAGAAAAACCGAGTTCGAAGCAGGAATTTCCTGTTTCAGCTCGGTTTTTTATGTAAAGTGGATATGCCTGCTTTCTTGAAAGCTATTAGGTGAATATTTTTAGCCAATATGAAAAAAGGTACTTCAAAAACTAGCTTGAGAAGCGTTGCTAGACAAATAGTATAGAAAAAACAATCAATGAGAAAAATGAATAATGTACATCTACTATTAGGAAAGGAGTTTTGTCCAATGGACATTACCTTGGGAGCTGATGAGGTAATCAACCGCATCAGGCAACTTCAATCCAATGGAGATTCGCTTAGCAAAAAGCAAGTCAAGCAAAACGATCCAGAATTGATGAGAAGCGCGCTGTTTTATTTTCCAAGCTGGGAACACGCCTTGAAGAATGCGGAGAGTCTGTAAAAGAGTCATAGGTGTAGAGTAGGGACGGGAGCGTGCGCCGTCCCTTTTATTTTACTATCGGAAAGTTTAAGTGCGCTAAAGCGCTAAAAAGATTAGCGGAAGATAGTATAAGTGCAAC
>NZ_JAFLPN010000068.1:0-9370 GCF_029870785.1 Brevibacillus sp. AY1 | reverse complement strand
TCTGGAATGTTGATGGTTGAAAATCTAAGAATGAGTGAGCAAACGCGAGAAAACATTAATTTATAGTGGGAGGTAACAAAGGTTTCTTATAGATTGCGATAAAAAGGATCTTAAGAAAAACGGCAGAGTTCCCGTTTTTTTACGAATTTATCATTATGAAGCTATCGTCCGTGTCCGGTCAAGGCAAATCACCGAAACTTACATATATTTACATATTCATTTCCCGAATGATAAAATAATCAACAAACTATGGTGAAGGGGGAGACACGCGACACGAAGTTTTATTCTATGTAAAAAGCAACTCGTCGCGTATGATCTATGATACTGCGCACATATGCACCGCAAATGCCGTTGTCTATGTTCATTGAGAGTTTTTGGTATATGCAAGGGTATCATCCTTCTCATTCCAGGGAGCTGGCATTACCCGACGGCTCTGTTGAAGTTGTAATCAATCTCGGGGAGGAGCAGATTCGACTCTTCAATCGAGAAAACAAAGAGCTGCTGCTTGGTCATACCATGATTTGTGGTCCGCATGTAGATTACTTTGTCATAGACACCGCCATAGAGGCGACTACAATAGGCATCCATTTTAAACCGGGTGGCATTCGCATGTTTATGAAGGAACCCCTGTTTGAGCTCCTTAATACACATGTTTCGTTAGATACTTTCTGGGGAGCAAGAGCAAATGAACTTCGAGACGAGCTGCTGGCTGCGCAAACGCCGGAAGTGATGTTCCGAGTACTGGAACGAAGATTGCTGTCATCTGCGTTGCTGCCGATGGAACGAAATCCATCGGTACTCTATGCACTGAAAGAACTGCCTCATTCTCGGGTGTCCGAAGTTATTGAACACATCGGTATGAGTCATAGGAAATTCAATCAATTATTCAAAGAAGAAATCGGCATGACGCCTAAGCAATTCAATCGCATTTTTCGGTTCCAAGAAGCAATGCGCTTGATAGGGAATGGCGATACGATCATATGGACGGATATTGCGCTCGCTTGTGGATATTATGATCAAGCTCATTTCATCAAAGATTTTCAATCCTTTTCCGGCATCAACCCAAGTGATTATCGATCCATTTCAGGAAGGCACCATAATCACGCTGCGCTCCTCAGTTAAGTTCAGAAATTTACAATACAGGATTATGCTTACAGGCTAGAATGAAAATAGTAGCCTGTTTTTTTATTCCATTAGAAAAAGGAGGAAGTATTGTGAGTGATACGTTTACGCCCAAAGGATACCAACATGTAACGACGTACTTCACGGTAAAAGATGCAAATCAGATGATCGATTTTCTGAAAAGAGTATTCGATGCCCAGGAGTTGAACCGAGGAATGAATGAGCATGGCTTGATCACACATGCGGAAGTTCGAATTGGAGACACGATCGTTGAATTGTCTGAGGAAAATGACAGGTTTCCGCCAAGAACGAATACCTTGCATATTTTTGTACCCGATACGGATGAGTGTTACAAGCGGGCGCTTGACTTGGGCAGCAATTCACTATATGAACCGGCGGATATGCCTTATGGAGAGCGCAGCGGCGGCATTGAGGATCCTTTCGGCAACCACTGGTATATCGCGACTTTTACGGGAGGTGAGGGGCGTGGTTACTACAGATGATGTTCGAGGCTTAGCGCTTTCCCTGCCGGAGACAGAAGAACACGAGCATTGGGGAAAATGTTCGTTTCGGGTGAGAAACAAAATTTTTGCAGTGATTCAGCCTGATGGTGTATCTGTTGCAATGAAAACGACGCATGATGACCGGGACGCATATACGTCGATGGCCCCGGAGGTCTTTCATGTGCCTGACAGTTTCGCGAAGCTTTCCTATATGATGGTTCGCATCGATCGTATCGATCAAAAAGAATGTAGTGATTTACTGATACAAGCGTGGAAGCTTGTATCACCTAAAAAACTGGTTAAAGCCTACGGTGAATCTTGCAATCGATCTTTTAATCACGGCGGTAAAAAGATCGATTCTTGAAACAGGCACACATATGGTACGAAACCATACCAGGTTTCCTGTCGAATAGGTCAGTGGAACAAGCTACGCTGTGAGTATGATACGCTGTCCGTATGAGGTCAGCGGTTCGATCCCGCTAGCTCCACCAAAATGAACTTTTCCGGGGGTGCAGACTATGGTGATCGGGAGCATTATCATCATGCTGGGACTCAGTCCGTTGATGGTACTAAATACGGACCTGGTTGTCGCCTCTGTACCTCCGGAGAAAACCGGCACTGCTTCCTCTTTGTCAGAAATGAGCAGTGATTCTGCTGATCATTTCTACCATAATGTGGAGCGCGTACACGCTCTTTCGCATGCATAGAGGCAAAAAGCGCATCACGACCGGGAAATTGATTTTCTCACTGGTCGGGGGATTGCTTCCACTCCTGATTCTCGTATTTCTGTCACCATTAGCGACAATTATTGGAGCTGGACGAGTTGTGCCTTGGTTAGGACTATGGAACACTATGTCATCACTGATTATATGGCTGACCATATTATCGTTAGTCAATTTATCGAAAGGGGTATGCTATTTCCGCCTTGTTCAGAAGAAGAATAACAACTGAGCAGGAATGTGCAACTATCAACAGAGGGAGAGCGCTAAACTGGCAGTGTAGACTACGGAAACGGCAGAGATGCCGTTTTTTTGTTTGCATAAAAGGACATCAGAGTTCGCATAAATGAGAAGAACTCACTTTTTGATTAATTAGTATCAGCTTCCATTCGACAGCATGCGCAAAGATGCTACGGAGAATCCAATAAACCATAACATTAAAATAATCCACGTTATATTCTTGTCATACAGTAATCCGGGCAAGTTGTCTAAAATCAATACGAAAAAATACGCAAAACGCTTCCGATATTTGTCCGTTTCAAAAGTAAGACTCCATTCATTTACTAGAAGCAAGTAAGGAATTTTCCTTATATTTACAGTGTGAGGAGGTGTTTGAAATGCCAATTATTAAACCATTTATCACCTCAGTGAGATTCAACTCAACGATGGGAGCTGGGACAGGCACTGGTGCAACGTTTGCTATTGCAGCCACCGCATTTGACGATGATGCAGGAGCCGCGGCCACTGCATTTCCCAGTACGTTTGCTTACTACAATCTCTACATTAACGGTGTTCTGCAGCAAGGAAATACCTCGACAGTTACAACAACAACCATTACGATTCCAGATGGAGATGCTGAAAACGGAGGTACACCCATTACCGTAGAATTCGTGGTGAACTAAAGAAGAATGAAAAAGGTAAACTCCAAGACGACAATGTTCGGTTGGGGTTTACCTACTTATTCGAATGATGATTCATTTTTTTGAACGCATTTGCATTCCCCATGTCTCTTTTAAGAAAGGAGTTCGAGATGAGGTATTATGTGACGAAACAAAATACAGTGAGTAATGTACATTCGAGAAGTACGTCGTATCTCGTTTTCCCACCTTTAGGTTGCCCAGATATATATCCGGGACAGCCTTGTCCTACCTGCCCTCCATGCCCCTGTACTCCGGGTTTGTTACAAACAGAGGTGTATCAGTATACGGCTACTTCGGACGGAATGAAAAATGTGTATACAAATAGTGATGCTGTCATTTCATTCAGTACTTCCGGTATACTCGATCCCAACTCCGTATCCGTTGTTAATCTGTTTATTAATGGAATCCTTCAATCGCCCAGTTTGTATACGGTGCAGCCTGGAGCATTGATTCTAAGTGATATCCCAGTGCAGGGAGTTCCCCTAATCCTGCAGTTCATCAAAATTACTACAGGATAAAAAGGGACACAAAAACGGAGCAAAAAGAGACTCCCTTTCCGCTCCGTTCGGTTTATTTTCACTAGTAAACTCAAAAATTCATCAACCCCCGAAACGCCTTCACATTCCCTCGACTAACAGGAATATCTGTATGACTCTCATCATTCATCTTAATCAAATACGTGTTGTTGAACCAAGGGATGATTTCTTTAATCTGCTTCAAGTTCAAGATATAGTTCCGATGACTTCTAAAGAATGATCCGGACCTGTTCAAAATCGCTTCCAGCTCATTCATAGTCAAGTCGCATTTGTCGATACTCTCTTTTGTCGCAACATATAATTCTCTCTCCCGCACAAAAGCAAAGAAAATCTGCCCCACCTGGATCGGAATGATCTTGTTGTTCTTCCGGATGCATACCTGCTCTTCCAGCTTGGGAGCCGTCGCGGTGCGTTCATTGACGTCCGGCCTGCTCCCCAGTGTCCTCACTTTTTGGATCACATTATCCAGCTTCGATTCCATGATCGGCTTGGTCAAATACCCCACAGCAGGAGTAGCAAAGGCCTCCAGTGCGTGCTCATGAAAAGCAGTCGAAAAAACGATCAATGGGGGCTTGGACAGCTGATTCAATGCTTTGGCAAAGTCCAGTCCGTTCATCCCGGGCATCTGAATATCAAGAAAAAGCAAATCAGGCTCGGTAGCGATGATCGTAGCCAAAGCTTCCGCTGGATTGGTATGGATAGCGTCCACTTGAATATCGATATATTTTTTCAGCAAATACTCCAATTCGGAGCAAATCGCTGGCTCGTCATCGATGATCATGGTTTTCATGAACACGTAGCTATCACTTCCTTTTCAGATTCGGATAACGGAGCTGCAAAGGATACAACCGTTCCCAAACCAGGCTTGCTTTGAATCGTGAGGCCATACTCTTTGCCGTAGATCGACTGCAGCCGCTGATGAACATTGGCAAGACCGATCCCCTTTGATTGGCCGCTCCAAATTTCAGCCAAACGCTCTTCGCTCATTCCAACGCCATTATCCTCAATACTGATTTTCACTTCTTGGTCGGACGGCACTACTCGAATGGTAAGCAGGCAATCGCTGATCTTTGGAAAAAGTCCATGGTGAATGGCATTTTCCACGATAGGCTGCAGCGTCAGGACAGGCAATTTGCGATCCAGCAGCGATTCGTCGATCTCCATGTTGACCTTCAAGCGATCGCCAAACCTGACCTTTTCGATTTCCACATACGAATGGATTCCGTCCAGCTCTTCCTGCAAGCTGTGGTCATTCCCTTTGCTTTTCAAATTACGCCTGAAAATATCGCTTAAATGACCGATTAATGTTCTCGCCTGGTCAGGATCTGTCCGGCAATAGGACATGATGGTCCCGAGCGTGTTGAACAAAAAATGCGGGTTGATTTGCGCTTGGAGTGCATTCACTTCAGCTTGCTGACGCATTTTTGCTTGATGCTCAATCTCCGCTAGTTCAATTTGGACGGAAAGCAGCTTGGCGAGGCCGTCCACTAGCTTCTGGTTCGTCTTAGAAGATTTGAAAGAAGAGCTTTTATAGTAGAATTGCAGCGTCCCAATCTTCTGGTTTTGATGATATAACGATGCGGCGATAACCGATTTTAGGCGAAGCCGACTTGGAAAGACAAGATTTTTGTCGCGGTATACCCCTGAATGCTGGGCCAAAACAGCTTCCGCTACCTGTGAGCAAAGCGTCTTTTTCTGCAAATGATTCTCCAGTACATCGCCTTTCACACTGAGCAGCTTTTCGCGGTCGGTAATGGCGACAGCATCCACCTTTGCCATTTCACGGATCATTTCAGCGGTTTTTTCCGCGGAGTATTCATTCAATCCTGTCCGCAGATGCGGCAACGTTTGGCTCGCAATCGACAAGGCCAGATCGGCACCCAATGCGCCGGACTGGTCTTGCATCATTTTCAGATTTTGGAACACTCGCGAGAACAGCAGCAGTCCAGCAATCGTCACGATTGTGGTTGGGATCGCGATTTTTATTTCCAGCTCGAGTGCCGCCGAAAATGGCTTGGCCATCAGAAGCACCATTACTTTCTGAATGAGCTCGGCTGTCAATCCCAACAGCACAATATGCTGCCACTTCATGCGCAGCACATTCTTTTTCGTACTTACGAACCCGCCCAAGAAGCCGGTCAACACGGTCGAGATGGCACAGGCAGCAGCGGTAAATCCACCGAATGAATAGCGATGAATACCTCCTATGATGCCGGCAAAGATGCCGACAACAGGGCCACCAATCAAACCGCCGGCAACAGCGCCTACGATACGCGTATTGGCGAGTGCGTCATTGATCCGGATTCCTTCTTCCGTTCCGATCACCGACAGAAAACCGAACAACGTAGAGAGGATCACAATCCGCAGCCGGTTGTTTTTCCCGTACACCATGTTCCGAAAGTAATCCAGCTGGCCGATGATGAGGGCGATTACCGCGATCACGGAAATGTTTTCTAGCAGTCCTAGTAGCATAGTGAAAGTCATAACCACTGCCCCCTCTGGTAAAGGGTATCCCGATTTTACTGATAAATCAATGCAACTCATCTGGGATTTTTGGCAGCTCAGATGCCGTTTTTGCATGCTCAGAACGATTCGGTGGATTCTAGCAAACCAATCAAACTAGAATAAAAATAGTTCAGATTATTCAAGAATCCATCCGGGTGAAAATGAAATCCCTTTCAAAGTAAACAATGCCCCTCCATTCACGAGCAAAGGTATTGTTTCATTTGCAAGCGGTTAAACTATCCCAATTGCAAATGGATTCGGATCAAACATAAGGAGGGTGCAGCAATGACGTCATCGAGTGATCGCGCAAATACGCGGCGCATCACAAGCAACATCTTTAAAGGTTCAATGGGGAACCTGATTGAATGGTATGACTGGTATGTATATGCAGCTTTTGCGGTGTATTTCTCATCTCAGTTTTTTCCACAAGGCGACCCTACCAGCCAGTTGCTGAATACTGCCGCTGTTTTTGCTATCGGATTTTTAATGAGACCGATCGGGAGCTTGCTCCTGGGCCGATACGCTGACCGTCACGGGCGCCGTGCCGCACTGACGCTGTCTGTGACTATTATGGCGGGTGGTTCTTTGGTGATTGCAGTAACACCAAACTATGACACCATCGGCGTGATTGCTCCTATTATTCTAGTTCTTGCCCGTCTGCTCCAAGGTCTTTCGCTTGGCGGGGAATACGGAACATCCGCAACGTACCTGTCCGAGATGGCCTCCAGTGGTCGCCGAGGGTTCTATTCCAGCTTCCAGTATGTCACACTGATCAGTGGACAACTGGTGGCACTGGGTGTGCAAATTATCCTGCAGCAAATGCTCAGCGAAGAAGCAATGATGGCATGGGGCTGGCGCATTCCTTTCGTAATCGGAGCACTTGGCGCAATAGCCGTGCTGTGGCTTCGCCGCAGTATGGACGAATCGGAACAGTTTTCCAAAATGGAGTCGAAAAGCCGGGACAAGGCAGGTACACTTCGCGAGCTGATGAAGCATCCGAAGGCGGTAATGGCAGTCGTCGGGCTTACGCTTGGGGGAACCATTGCTTTTAACACCTACACGACGTATTTGCAAAAATTCATGGTAATTACGGTAGGACTGCCGAAAGAGATAGTCAGCTGGATCAATTTTATCGCACTTCTTGTATTTGTCGTCTTGCAGCCGCTCGCCGGTATGCTGTCCGACCGAATTGGACGGCGCCCGCTGCTGATTGGCTTCGGTATTCTTGGAACATTGTGGACTGTACCGATGTTCTTGCTTTTGGAACAGGCAAAAAGTCCATATGCCGCTTTCATGCTGATGCTGTCCGGCCTCATTATTGTCACAGGCTATACGTCGATCAACGCGATCGTGAAAGCCGAGCTGTTTCCGACGGAAATCCGCGCTCTGGGCGTTGGCTTTCCATACGGGGTGACCGTCGCGATCTTCGGCGGAACCGCGGAATTCATCGCGCTGTGGTTCAAAAGCATCGGATACGAGTCTCTCTTCTATTACTACGTAGCAGCTTGTATTGCCGTGAGCCTCCTTGTCTACTGGCGCATGGGCGAGACGTCGAAAACCTCCAAGATCGAAGCGGAGCTGGACGCCGCAAATGGCAAGTAAGTTGCAGAACAAATGTAATGGAATAAGCAGCAAATACAAACAGCTGCAGAGTAGGACAACCATTCGTTGATCCTGATATGCTCCCCATACGGTAGACAGGCGAAATAATAAAAAGCTTGCTACTGTGAGGTAACGGGTTCGGTTTTGGAGTGCAAAATGAAAAATGACATTTGAAATGGCACAAAAAAAGGAAGGCGAATTTTCGCCCTTCCTTTTTGATTTTTAGATGAATTGGCTTTAATAATGGTCGAGTTAGTTAATAAAAACCGTTGTTAACAGTGTTCAAGTGTTCTAGAAAGTTATTGGAATCATGGGTGTTTTTATTTTGACAAATGTACCTCTTTTTGATTTTTCCATTGCTTCTTCATTCATTTTTCTAACCTTTGGGGATAATGTTGAAGAGTTATGGATGGTTGTATTGTCGAAGGAAACTGGCACGTCTATAATCCTTGCTTTTCCCACCATATGAAAATCATAATTCGCTTCATTTTCTTCGAGTTCGACTTTAGATGTTAAAAATTCAAGCAAATGTAAAACCTCACTATCATTACTTGACTTAATAATATTAAGAACGGTTGGGTCATTCAACAACAACTGGTCTAGATTTAAGATTCCTTTCTTTAAAGAAAGACTTATGATATTAGCAAGTGAATGATATGAATAAACATTTAGGGGACTTAAGAAATAATCAATGACAAGTTTATAGTAAATAGTTGTGAACCATTCCGCCATTTCCACCGATGAAACACAAATTTCTCCATTAACAATTTTCAGCGATTCCAAAAAGGTTACAACTTCCTGCTGAGTTGTTCCAAAATAATAATACATATCTCGTAAAGTGTAATCTAACCTATCAGCACATAGTTTAGGAAGCGGTTGCTCTAGAATCGACCACATATCAATATTGAAGATATCGTCTAAATTAATATCGTGTTTTGTTAATATTGCAGGTATTTCTGAGTTCATAACGACATTCTCAAAAATCTTTTCATGGTAATTTTGCTCCTTAATGTCAAAAACAAAATCAACAACGTGTGAAAAGGCGGTATGAGAAACATCATGGAGTAACCCTGCTATTTGTTCCTCAATAGTTCCACCTAACTTCCTGATTAATAACATGACTCCTAGCGAATGTTCATAACGGGTTACATTCCATTCATTGTTTACAAGGTAAGCTGCACCTGCTTGATGAATGTTTTTTAATCTTTGAATTGTTTCTGTATTAATAATTTCTGCTAGAACATCTTCAACCTCATATTGCCCATATAATTCATCATAAAGTTTCATTATTTTCTCACCTTTTGATTTTCAATTTTATTCATTTTATCATAAAATTCCCATTTAACAAACAAATGTTCCTGTTTTTATTCTTTATAAACTGAATGTTGATTCACTAGCGTTGCATAAATCTTTTCACATCATTAAAAATCACCATAATCTTCTGTATTCAAGCGTTCACGAGC
>NZ_JAFLPN010000067.1:0-9824 GCF_029870785.1 Brevibacillus sp. AY1 | reverse complement strand
TCCTCACTTGGTTCTGAGGAGATTATCTCAAAGTGCGGTTTGTGTTTTGAAGGTGGGATTTATTTGACGCTTACCAAAAGGCAATGTGACGAAAAAGCAATATCTTGTGACTGGAACGTATTTACGGTTGCCAACCGAAGTGGAAGTAACGGCAGCAAGCAATCCAAATTATTTCCACAAAGAAATTTATACGTATAATCCAGAGAGATTATTGATCAATGAGACTATTCTTGATTCGTACCCAGACGGCAGAACAACGAAATTGGATCAAATGGATCGATCGTATACGTATAAGGATAAGTTGCTCACTTCCTTCTCCGAAACGACTACAGGTCAGGATGCCAAATCATTCACGCAAAGTATTCACTCGTATGATAGCCTCGGTTTATACCCAGAAGCTATTGATATGAGTGTGGAAACACAACCTGGTGTACAAACTGACTTGTTTCATTACTTTGGATATGATGGGCTGGGGCGACTGAATGCAAGGGTATATCCAGATCAAAGTTATGTTACGTATGAATACGATTTGCTCGGCCGCATGACAAGTGAACAATTTACAAATCAAGACCAAACCAGAACCACTTCGTATGCGTACGATGATTCGACACGCAAAGTAACCGTAACACTACCGGATGGTTCCAAATCTTTTACTCACTTTACGCCGTATGGTGACGTTGAATACAAAGGGCAGATAGATGTTAATGGAAAAATTCGTCCCTTGCTTTATAACACTTACGCTTTGAATGGGAATCACCTATCAACCAGTGAACCCTTTGCCATTAAGGACCGAGCGATAAACTATCATTACAATGAAGATGGATCTTTACTCTTAAAAGACGATCCTCTTGGTGATACAGTTTTCTTGAAGGCTAACAGTATGCGTGATGGTGACCGATATATTGCAGCCGAAACAATTCTTACAATAAATCCGAATGGACTGCATAGCACACAATATTATGACCAATACGGACAATTGGCGAAAGAAAGTAGTAGAACAGAAGACAGAACACAAGAACTGGTTACTTCTTACGAACGAGATGAATTTGGCCAAGTAATGGGTAAGAAGCAGATCGACCAACGGGGAGAAGAACGTGCTTGGGAGTTCCGATATACCACCAATGGAAATCTGGTTTATCTTCTAGATCCGGAAAAAAACAGCTATTACTATGAATATGATGCCTATGGAAATTTAGCTACAGTAACTGAAAATAGCACCTTAACAACGAAAAATCACTACAATGCCTTGTCCTGGAAAATCAGCGAACAAGATGTTCCTTCAGGTGCAAAGGAGTCGTACATTTATAATGTAAACGGAAAACCAGCCTCTTTTATCGATAAAGCTGGAAATCGACTTGAATATACGTATACGCCATTCTATGATCTGTCCAGCTTAATAACCAAGAATGCATCGGGGACTATCAAAAACAAAGAAACAACGGAGTATTTCCCTCATACATCATTGGTCAAAAGAGAAACAAACAGTAATGGTGCGAACGTCGATCCTTTGAGCAAGAACTTCAGAGAGATTAGCTACAACTATGATTCACACAACCGCCTGACTGGAATAAGAACTTTCGGTCGAGATTACGTTTTGGGATACTCTGATCGCGATGATGTGATCGACGAGTTGACTTATTCAGATGGCATGCAGGTAACGTATAGCTATGATGCCGGTGAAAGACTGCAAGAAGTTCGAAGCCCAATGACAGGAGTTATTCGTTACGATTATCGCATCGATAATAAAGGAGATAGCTACCACGTTGAATATCCAAATGGGCGAACCACGGATAAGGTCTATGACTCGTTTGGACAAGCAACGAAAATGACCCAATCATTGAATGGAGCACCGATTTGGAAAGAGTCTAATCAGTATGCTTTTGGAAATATTATTAACATCCAACGAAACGATACTTCCTATCAATTCGATTACGATAAGACTGACCGTTTAACCAGAGAAAGTCAATCTGATCAAACCAATCTGTACTCTTATGATCAACGAGGTAACAGATCTGCATTTGAAGGAGAGACAAAGTCAGCCACTGGATCGGTTGCTTATACGTTCGATGAGCGAAATCGTCTGCGAGGCATTACAAATGAACAGACAGCGGATTCTGAAACATACACATATTATGGGGATGGTCTGCGTGCGACAAAAGCAGGAAACGATTCAGAAACCAAATATGTGTACGTGAATGGGAAGGTTATCGAAGAACTAGATGGTTCAGGAAATGTAAAAGCTCGAAACATCTGGGGAAATGAATTATTGTTCCGTGAAGACTTCGCGGCGAACAAAAGTGGGTTTTATGGGTACAACAGTCATGGGGATGTTGTCGTCATCTCTGATGAAAATGGACATGAAATCAATACGTATGATTACGATGTTTGGGGAAATATTGTATCTGAGACTGAGGGTATGGAAAATCCGTTTAAGTACAGCGGAGAAATATATGATGAGAAAACGGGACTTTATTACCTGCGTGCACGGTATTATGATCCAAGTGTTGGGCGATTTATCTCGGAGGATACGTATAAGGGGCAAGTGGATAATCCGTTGAGTTTGAATCGGTATACGTATGTAGAGAATAATCCTCTCAGATATAAAGACCCTACAGGGCATTGGAAAGATGGAGATGAATATATTCAGGGTTCAACAAGGGACAATATTGCACTTTGGACGGATGTATGGGAAAAAGCAAATGACGCAGGAAACAAACAACGAATGCAATTTGCTGAAACACAAGCAGATAATGCAAGGAATGCATACTGGAGTAATTTGGGGGCTTCCGTTGCAAAAGCCCGAGAATTAACACCAACTTCAGTATTTTTTGTAGGAACTACTGCTACTATGCCAAGGTCTGGTTCAGGTTCGATTTCTGGTGGTGGTGCAATAGGATGGGCGGCAGTTGCGGCAACAATATTGACAATTGCTACACAGGACTCCTCGACAAGCACCACAACCTATAATTATAATGGACAAAGTCTAATTTTCCGTGATGGGTCGGGTACAAACACAAACCTCACGCCAAGACCTGTAGATACAACGGGACTATCATACTTCTTAGCACCAGGGTCTACCAAATATACGTTCACTTCTTCTATAGATGCTGTAAACGCTACTGGAGTTTTGAAGGCTGTGGTTGACAATCCTGCTACGGGGCATGTTAGTATCTTTGCAACGAATCCTGCTCATCATAAAGCATGGATTGCGTCGAGACCTAACGCTGAGACAAATCCTTATTACCTAACTACCGTGCTGAAGTCTATTTCTATAAAAGGAAGATAATGAAAGGAGGTGTAGTATGAACGAGAAAGTCGTTTTTACACAGCTAATTGACCATGAGGGACATACTCAGGAGACAAACCTTTATATAGGTTTTACAGAAACCGATACAGTAAATCTAACTCTTATTGGCAGGGCTGTGGACATTGAGAGTGAAGAATCTAATTATGTTCAAAGCCTTCTTGTGTTGATGACAAAACTACCAGAAGGTTATCGGCTAAAATTCTCGAATAGCTTCCAAATTGAAAATATGGATGCAATAGAAGTAATTAAAGTAGAGGAACTTGTATCTGTTACGTTTGATTACGACCCTGACGAGCCACAGTTGAGATACAACCTCTTATGTCACTACGGTGGGAAAACTTTTACATCTGAATCTGTTGAGGACTTTTCTATTGCTTTACAAGCACTTCAAACGAAAATGGACATAAACTTTAGTATCTGTGCATTCTGCTCAAATGCTGATTTCAGGTCAACTGGTGGAGAAGACTTGAGGCATGGTTGGTATTGTTTACGAGATGTTGAGAATCGTAAACCAGAGTTACCTTGGTTTCAACGAGAAGAAGAGTTTCAACAAGCATATCCGAATGTCAATGCGTTTCATTGGTGTCCAAGCTATGCAAAGGCAGTAGATAGATTATTGTAAGAGTAAGCCAATTAAAGACCTCATTCGAGTATTTAATACTCGTCTGGGGTTTCTTTTTTTGCCTCTTGTAATCGTCGGGCGGCGAGTGAGATAGACCCCACCCAGTGCCGAATGAATCACTTTATCTCACGATTATAAACATAACCCTTGTTTTACCTGTACATAGTTTTCATGAAATTGGATGTACGCACATAATGCTACAAAAATATAACCTATTTCCACTTTCCGACCTCGGTCTTTAATCTTAAAAATCCCCAGTTACCATCATTTATCCACGTAATTTTCTTATCCTCGTTTTCTGCCGTTTTTCCAAAAATCCATAAAAACGCAACTTATAGCCTGACTATTTCGATAGGGCGGTTGAGAGGACAAAAAAATTTCCTGATCGCAACTATCCAGATGGATGCAACGATTATTACTATGCAAAGTGATATGAAGCAAAAAGGACTCTCGCAACTAATGAATCTGGTGTCCCGACTATAAATAGTGTAAGGGGCAAAAACAATCTGGTAACGTGCCAGTTTACATATAGCATTTGGGAAGGACATGTGAAAGGCTAGCCACCTACCCTCTAATTTAGCCAGAAATTCATCAAAATTTTTGGAGGGGGAAGAACATGAGCAACATTAAGCTGTCGATTGATAAGATCGTCATTGAATACAAGGATGTGCATTGGAAATTCTTTAATCCATTTAAGCGAAACATCTGCGACTACTACGGTATCACCGAGTCTATTGGAAAAACAGATTGGGGATATAAGTATCATCTTCACATCGAATTGTCTCATGAAGCCTACTTACATATCTCCTATCAGCCATACCATGAGCCGAAATCATTCAAACACTCTTTGCGTATCGAAACGCACCCAGACTATCTGTCAGAGTTCAAGAACCTTTTAGATACGCTTTATCAGAGCGCAAGTTCGATATGGTTTGTTCGCTGTGATGTCGCATTTGACATTCCTCGCCCGATAACAAACGTGTTTACTTCATCAAAGACGGGGCGGCGGATGAATCTGTATGAGGGGACAAGATACTTTGGTAGAAAGAGTCAGCGTCAACAGGCAGGTTACTGTAGGGTGTATGACAAGAGGAAAGAGCGAGAGGAACGGAAAGGCAAGAAAACAGTGGGGGAACTAACTAGAGTGGAAATTGTTTATCGACCTGCTGAAAAGATTCCGATGGAGTCGCTTATTCAGCATCCCCCTAAGTTTAACAACTTGTACTTCTGTCAAGTTCTGAATGACCTTGCTCCATTGAAGCCAGAGAAACAGGCAATTGTATTTGCGATACAGCAAGGTTTAATGACGATGGATCAGTTTACTCCACATCATAAGAGAACGATTATGCAATTGCTTGCCGATCAAGAAGCAGTTGATTTCGATGAAATTGCATACGAACAATGGGAAGAAAACGTACTTGTTCCATGTGCATTGATATGTGGAAAGGTAAATCGAGGAGTGACAACAGAACAGGTTAGCTAATGTTTAATCAATCTCTATTAGTTCCTCGATACGGATGTTTAATGTTTTGCAAACCAGTTCCAAGGTATCTAGGTATACCCTGTCTACCTTTTCGGAACAAAGATGATTAACAGTGCTTGCCCTAAGACCTGTCAAGCGTGCTAATTCACGTTGAGAGATTCCCTTCTTATCCAAAATCTCTCTCAGTCTGACCCGAATAGCCATGCGAATGCTCCTCCTCGTTCAGTAACGCTTAAGCGTACAAAAATCTGACTACATTATAGCACCGAGATAGGAGTTAGTCATTGTGTGTTTCGGTTAAGCGGTATATAATGAAATTGGTGATTCGGTTAAGCGTTACGTTAATCTCAATTTCTGTAACGGTGGGGGAGAAAATGCGATGAAAGTCATTGGATATGTACGGGTTTCCACACAAGGGCAAGCAAAGGACGGCTACAGTTTAGCTTATCAACAAGATGAAATTCTAGCTTACTGTAAGGAACAAGGATGGAATCTCCTGCATGTGTTTTGTGATGAAGGCATATCGGGGGCCAAGGTAGACGAGGAAGCGTTAGAAGTGGATAGAGAGGGCTTTCAGGACATGTTAGCCGCCCTCTCTACCGAAACCATCGACAAAGTAGTTGTCCTCAATACAAGCCGTTTATGGCGGTCTGACATCGTAAAGGTATTGGTACATCGGGAGTTCAAGAAACATGGTGTAGATGTACAAAGCATTGAACAGCCGACCTACAGCATCCACAAGAAAGACCCAAGCGACTTCCTGATTAACGGGTTAATGGAACTGCTCGACCAGTATCAACGGCTTGAGATAGCGATGAAACTAGGCAGAGGACGCAACAAGAAAGCACAGCAGGGCGGCTATGCAGGAGGACGTGCGGCATTTGGCTATACAGTTCCAAAAGGTCAGAAGGCTTTACAGATAGACCAGAAACAGGCAGAAACGGTTCGGAGACTGTTTGCCATACGTGAGCAGTATCAAACATGGTCACTGTCCCAAATGGCTCTACAGCTAAACGTGGAGGGCTACAGAACCGCTCAAGACAAGTCTTTTACGAAAGTACAAGTGAAGCGAATCCTAGACCGTGAGGACTTCTACAAAGGGCAGTACATCTACGGTCACATTGAATCACTAGGGATTCACCAACCGATAATTTAGAACCGTTTCAGTTGTCTAACAGAGAATGTACTAGCTGACGTATCCGTGCGTGGTCATTTATATGATTAACGCTTGTTCGGAGGGTGCTGACATTCTTTGCATAGACAACTGAAAACAACTAAGATGGGGGGAATGAATCATGAATCGTAAATTAACATTGCTTTACATTGGCGTAGACCTGCATAAGAATCATCACACAGCTATCATGATGAATTGCCTGCATGAAAAACTGGGTGAATTGAAGTTTGACAACAAGCCTTCCGCTTTCCCTGTGTTTCTAAAAGAGGTAAACAAGATTGCCAAAAAGGAAGGTCTGACACCTGTTTTCGGTCTGGAAGATGTGGGCGGCTACGGAAGAGGGCTTGCCATGTTCCTTATCGAAAACAAATATGAAGTGAAAGCTGTCAATCCTGCACTTACGGTATCCATGCGGAGAAGCAGTCCAAACAACAAGAAAACAGATGCTTGGGATGCTGAATGTGTGGCTCGTATCTTGATTTCCAACTTGGATACATTGCCAAACGCTATTCCGCTTGACCTCTACTATGCAATCTCTCAACTGGTAACGAGAAGAGCCAATATTGTAAGCGTTGCGACTGGGCTAAAACTCCAACTCCACCAACAGCTTAGCTACCATTATCCAAGCTACAAGAAGTTCTTTTCACAGGTGGATGGGAAAACAGCATTAGCCTTTTGGCGAAAATATCCTTCCCCAAGCTGTTTGAAAGGGGTGGGGGTGGAGAAACTAGCCGAATTTCTACGCAAGCAAAGTAACTATTGCCTGTCAACCAAGAAAGCAGAGGAAATCCTCGCTCTTGTTGAACAAGACGGTGACACATCAAAGGACTACCAAGAAGCTAATGACTTCCTAGTGAAAGATGTGGTTCGAGACATCATCATCCGTGAGCATCAGCTAGACCAGATTGACGCTGAGTTGAAGAAACATATGGCTTTGCTCGATTACAAGCTAGAAACGATGCACGGAATCAGTACAGTCACGGCGGCGGAACTAATCGCAGAGATTGGAGACATTTCACGCTTCTCTAATGCAGACAAGCTAGCTAACTTTGCAGGAATTGCACCAGTTCAGCATAGTTCAGGGAACAAGCAGAAGGCTCGTAAGAGTAAGTTAGGCAACCGTAGCTTGTACGACATATTCTATAATCTCGCTATTCGTATGCTTGGGGTATCGAGGGGGGAGAAGAAGCCGAATCACCCTCTCTACCATGAGTACTACGAAAAGAAGCTAGCAGAAGGAAAGACCAAGTGGCAAGCAATTATCTGTGTCATGCGAAAACTGGTCAACGTCATCTACAGTATGATGAAGTACAAGACGGAATACAAAATGCCAGTCCTTCCAGAACAGGCGGCGTAATCAGCAGGGTGGTAGCTTTTACGAGTTGCCACCTAACTTATATCCATTGAGTGCTTTATCATGGAGGATACGTATAAAGGGCAAGTGAATAATCCGTTGAGTTTGAATCGGTATACTTATGTGGAGAATAATCCATTGAGATTTGTTGATCCGTCAGGGCATTGGAAACAAGAACATGGTGCTAACTGGGGAATAAATGAAGCAAAAAACAAATGGGCATTAGCACAAACGTTGGGAGAGAAGAAGCATTGGGAAAATTACGCAAATGATATAAGAGCTAAAATGACTAAAGCAGGATACTCTCAATCAGATATTATGCAATCCTCGGATGCTATGATTCCAGATTCACAAGTCATGAAAATGGCAAGAGAGTCTGCTCCAGGACTTGCGTTTATTGCAGACTTTAACAAAGCAATTTGGGATTACCCAGGAGAAGCCGCCGCAGTAAAAGGTGCATTCTTGATTGGAAGTATATTTAATAAGGGAAAGGGTTTTGATAATCTTAGTGAAGGATTGAATTTTGCTGCTAGGGCTGCTCAACACATGGATGAAGCCGGAAGGTTTGTGCCTGTCCAAATTCAACAGGCGGTTATAAAATATGGGAAAGAATTTCCTGACCCTAGAGGCTCCCAAGCCAAGATGTATTACGACATAATGTATCGAGAAGGAAAGAAGTACAACATTGAAGTACTTTATGATGCTGCAACGAATACTGTGTATCATTTCGAATATGCTAGGAAAGCTATGGGGCATCTGCCAGCTATACCAAAGTGATAAGGAGTTGAGAAGAGAACATGCATGAACGAACTCCCAAGGAACGGTTGTATTGGTTAATTGAACTATTACAACACAATGAGATTGATTTACCAAGGTTCTGCGATGAATTTTCGTATACCTATAACATCGATCTTGATTATGATGAGTTAACAGACCTTGAGAGTGAGATGTTTCGTAATCTAACAAACGTTACCTCAAGATTTTCTCCGTTCGAGGAGGATCATAAGCTTGATCCAAAAGCATTTTCTAAAGTAGAAGATGTCAGAGAAATGGTAAAAATAGTTGTCAATAAACTGAACATTTGAAGAAACATGTAGAATAGTCTGCCCCAAACGAGTAATCAACAACTCGTTTGGGGTTTCTTTTTGATTGAAAGGATTTTCATTGATCGTTGTGAAAGTGATTTATCTCGGAGGATACGTATAAAGGGCAAGTGAATAATCCGTTGAGGTATAAAGATCCTACTGGGTATTGGAAGGAGGGAGACGAGAAGTAACATCCAACTGTACAGGACAGAATTATTGATTTAACAATAGATTATTATGCAACAAATGACGTTGGATGGCGTAGAGTTATTGAGGGACAGGCAAATTTACTTAGAGAATATGGGAAATACGATCCTGCTGATTATTTCCCTGGTGGTGGTATTGCTTCCGTAGGTAAGAAAGCTATCAATAGCGTTAGTAAAAGCGCAACGAATTCTCGTAATTCTGCTGGCACTGTAACAGGAAGTATAACAAACGCTGTTTACAAAATGATGCGTGGCACTCACGGAAATGCAGGTCTTATACCCAATGAGGCTGCACAACAACTTGGTGGGAAAACATATAAGAATTTCGACGAATTTAGGAATGACTTTTGGAGAACTGTGGCTACATCACCTTATGCTAATGAGTTTGGTGCGTCAAATATTTCAATGATGAAAAAGGGGCTTGCACCTATTGCTTCAAAAAGTCAACAATATGGAGAGCAAAAGAGCTATGTGCTACATCATTTGCAACCCATCCAGCATGGTGGTGGAGTATATGATCTTAATAACTCAACTTTCGCAGCTCAAATTAGGTAGGTAACCCTGATATAGCTGGGTAAACCCATGATCCATTG
>NZ_JAFLPN010000066.1:0-10089 GCF_029870785.1 Brevibacillus sp. AY1 | reverse complement strand
GAGGGTAAGCCGTCAGGGGAATGGAGTGGATATCCAAATGTGCGGTCATACGATTCACCCACAGATTGGAAAAAGGATTCGAATCTCTATTCCCGCCACCGGCTCATTCAGAAAAATATTCCATAATTACATGATTCGCCCACTTCTCTGGAATGTTGATGGCTGAAAATCTAAGAACGAGTGAGTAAACGCGAGAAAACATTAATTTATAGTGGGAGGGGAGACGATGAGAAAATCAATTCTTAAACTTCTCATTGGGTGGGCTGTTTTGGCGCTCTTTATCTGGCTCTTTAAACAAACCATCGTATACGAAATCTTTTTCAACTAGAGAAATGTAGGGAGGCGAGTGGCTACGCGATCGACACGCCGGTGGAGATCCGGAAGGGAGCAGCTGACCGGCACGCTGCAGGAGCCTCCTGGTCGACCAGCCGCTATACGATCGATGCACCGGTGGAGATCCAGAATGCGAATCTCGATAAAAGTAAAAGACCCTCCGTTAGGAGGGCCTTGTTCATTAATTAATTCAGGTCGGCGCAAGGGCCAATTAATTCGGTCGGCGCTAAGGCCAAATTTATTGTTCGCTTACACCAGTTATTATATACGGTTTAACGTAAAATGTCCACTGTTTCACGTTAAATGTGCGATGTTTATTTGATTTTGGTTAAGGAAAGAATAGCCTTATCAATCAGATCCATTTGGTCATCGCTGAGCTTTAATTTATAGTATTGCCTGGTAGCTCGATCTTGATAACTGCTTAGTCTCTGTTTGCTGACGGATCGAATCTGATTGACCATTGCATAGCATGGTTTTTTATCTTTCGGTAAATCCTCAATGCAGCCAATGGGAATAATTAAATTATCAGGGTTTTTCCATTCCCCATCGTCCTCTTTTTCGGATGATAACGGAACCACGATAGCTGTATGAGAAAACTCTTTGATGACTACTGCAAAATGGGGGCCATTGAATTCCGACCCTACATTCACACCGAAGTCAATCCAGTAAACGAATTTCCTTGGTCTTTGCACCTTTTCTTTTGTTACTCCAGAATGAAGAAGCTGGTTTTTAGTGGCCACTTCTGTGAACCATGCCTTCATCTTGAGAGCAAAACCGTAATCATACGGTTCGGGCTTATCTAAAAAGTACAGCAGTTTCCCCTTGAGTCTTTCGTATAAATTCCCGATCTTTTCTAAAAATGTAGCTTGATCCAATTGTCATTTCCCCTTGCATCACTTGAATTTCTGAGTCAGATACCAAGAATTATGTAGAAGCTCACCTGTCTAATTCGCTTGTCTGTGTCGCGTTTCAGAGATTAGATCGATCAACTTATCACGATTAATCAGACGGACGCCTGTACTCGCAGCAAGATCATACGCTGCTTTGGAGAAGTCCTGATTTGTTACTACCCACGCTTCATTCGCTTTATAGTGCGTTTTTCCGGAATGCGCTTCCTGTACTGCACTGACGCTCACAGTCTGACTATATCGCTTAGCTTGAACGGCAATTCTGTTATGTCCGTCACTTAAAATAAGATCGGCCCCAAAATCACCGGATGCAGGGGTAGTCTCAACGTGATATCCTAGCGACTCAAATAATGCAGCCAGAAATTCCTCGAACTCCACTCCCTGCATAACGTCAACCTCGCGAATTCCAGATTGTAGAACTTTTGTTTGCCGGTCGCGGATCTGCTGCTTCGCCTGTAGTTTGCGATAAATCTTCCAGCCGATGAAGGCTACCACCAGGATAATCGGTGAGAAGAAAAACAGCAGCCCTCCAATCGCTGAGTCTTTCGCAATCAAGATAAAAATGATCAAAAAAGCCAGTAAACCCACACCTATCCATTGAAGCTTTTCGGTTAGGCTTTTCCGTCGTTTCTTTACCATGCCAACACTTCCCCTTATTTCTATAGACTTGGGTCCCGATAATAAGCATTATGTAAAAAGCTCCCATACCTATGGGTTGGGTCCATTTAAAGGCTTACTGGATATTGTTTTTGGAATAAGGAACAATAAAGGTATGGGCAACTCCATTTAACTTTAACTGGAACCTTTCTATAAGCCCTATATCTTCAAGTTCGGCAAACCAATTAGTTATAGTTCTGGGTGTCTTGTCAAAGAATTTTGCTATTCGTTCCAAATCATGATAACACTCACCCGTTTTATTATTCGAATGTATTCCAAGGTAAATGAACAATGATACCGCACCACCTGAAATCTTAGGCAAGTAGTATTCAAAGTCTTTAAAGACAGGGAAAAAACCATCCTTTAACAAAAATCTTTCGTTCCGCCACTGAATGTGCTTTTCTCTTAGGGCCTTTGCTCTTTTTTGATTATCGGACATATAGCTCTCCTATGCTTTATAAAGTCAAAAATTCTGGTTAGAAATTTTTTTCAAATAGGTTAGAAATTTATTTCTAACTAACTATATTGTATTTAAATTTAACTATAGATGCAACCACTCCCCCATCCCCCCTTAGGGAATGAATCTCTCCCTAAGGGGGGATGGGGGAGTGGTTGCAAGATGGGTGTAAGAAAAAGGATCCTTTTTGTTAGTATGAGCATACTAATAACATACCGAATGTGCTTTACTTATACCGACTTTGTAGTACCTATACCGAATAAAATCAATACTTATACCTAAAGGAATGACCGCGTTTATAACGCGGTCATTCCTTTTTCCATTTATTTGTGTAAAAATAACGATAAATATCTAATTGAACGAATATTGGAGGAAAAAATGCATAAAGTTGTCATCCTAGCCGATCTTGGACTAGTTCGTACTCTTTTTTCGTCTGTTGGTCGTCAATTTAACGTCACCCAAGTTTATGATCATTTTCTAAAATCATTAGTGGGCAATGACGAGGAATTATGGCGGATTTTCTTATACGATGCTGATCCTTATGATGGGACACAAAATAGTCCCATATCAAACACACCAATAGACTTTAAAAGTAATCCTATTTATAAGACGATGACATCGTTCTTTTCAGGCATAATTCATAAAGATTTAGTTGCTTTAAGAAAAGGTGAAACGAAATTTAGAGGCTGGTTATTAAAAGACTCTGCGCTAAAAAAGCTTACATCAAATCCACCTGTACCCTTGAGTGACAATGATTTTAAGCCAAACATTCAACAAAAAGGCGTAGACATTAAAATCGGTTTAGACGTTGCCTGGATTTCCGAACACAATTCCATAAGTAAAATCATTCTAGTAACTGCTGACTCTGACTTTATCCCAGCCATGAAATTTGCACGAAGGCAGGGAGTGCAGATTGCTTTAATCAAAGCATTTGACGGAACCGGTTCGAAACTAAAAGCAGTCTCAGACGATTTGGCTCCAGCCTTGTTAGAACACGCAGATTATATAAGAAATATTAAATATGTTGGATCTACGGCTACCTCTCAATGGGAATTATTCAAGTAGTTTCGATGTAAGTCCCAATAATCTACATTATGTAAAACAACGTCCGAAATTGGAAATTCGGGCGTTTTTCCGCTATTTATCATGGCTAATTCCCTTTGCCTTAAGCTTACGGTACAACGACGAGCGCCCAATCACTACTATATACTGCAAACTTTTTTGGGTCCCGATAATGTACATTATGTCGCCTTGCGTCCGGATCTCCATTTTCGGCCGTTTTTTGCCGTTTTCGGCGATTAGCGTCCTGACGATCGACGTGATTTGTCCGCCAGCCGTGGACAAAATAGGTTTTTTGGCCAAAAAGCACGATCTCGCTCTAGCTCCGTTTTTCTTCGGTTTTTGTGGCGTGAAAAATTCCCAAGCGCTTGGCAATTTACTGAGCCGATGAGGGGGAGTGAGCTGCTACTTTATTGGCCAAGTGATTTCAACTGTTCAAGATAAAACAGCCAGTTATCCAGGTCGTTCCGATCCTTGTCCGTCTTATTTTCTTTTCGCATGAGTGCATCCAGGCTACCATGCTCGGTTTCAAGTTCCTGGATCTCTTTCTCGTAATCTTTTTTTATCTGGCCAATGCGTTCGACTGCCAACGGCTCTGCAGCCGGTTGATACCGATTCGACAAAAAAAGTAGGTAATCATAGGCCGACTGCTTGGCCTGTTCCGGAAGCAGCTCAATCAATTTTATAAGATCCGTGGTTTTCACAGCCACAACATACGCCCTCCCTTTATGGCAGCCGTAGACCGCCGTATTTGCCTTTTTAGGCCGGTTTCTAAGTTAGGGGGTACTAATTCTTGTCCATATGCTCTCGGATCGCCTGGACAACGACATCGACCATTTTCTTTTTGTGACGAGCTGCAAAAATCTTCAGCTCAGCGTGGAAGTCCTCTTCAAACTCAAAAGTTGCTCTCTTTATTTTCTTATTTGCATTTTTGATCATTTGCTCATTTTCGTTTTTATGAAAAACTGCATTTTCACCTTCCTGTATTCCTGGAATTACAGTTTCATGAGCCTGCTTTCGCGATTGGTCTTGTTCCGCTGTGCGTTGTTGCGTAGCGCCTAGTTTTTCACGCAATCTATCTGCTTTGGACACGTTCTTTCAACTCCTGTATAAACTCGTAGTATTGGTCGAGCGCTTCTTTATCTGCTCTCGTGTGATCCTGCAGGCCGATTACGGTATATTCTTTGATACGGCTTCTGCGTTTGATAACCGCGTGAAACATTAGATCCTGGTATTCTTCACGCGCTTGTTCTAAGATGGAATTGTCCAGGGCAGTCCGCGAATCGTTCATCGTAGCCAGAATACCGGCAAGGACAATATCCGGATTGGTATTCGCCTTAATCCCATCGATCAGAAACTCCAGGTAGCGATCCAACGCATCGTAGCAAAACTTTTCCGACTGCAGCATGACAACAGCATAGTCAGCAGCTGTCAGCCCATTGATGGTGTGATCTCCCAAATTCGGCGGCATGTCGATGATGATGTAATCGTACTGATCCTTCACAACTGCAAGCGTCTCTCGTAAGACCGTGTTGAGATTCCCTTTTCCACGATAGCTATCTCGTAACCAGGCAGGGAAGGTTGACAAGAAATCCTCTGCTGGAAGCAAGTGAAGATTCTCTGTGATGTGATGGATATACGGACGAGCATCTTGTTCCTTAACTGCTTCTAAGACCGTCTGCTTCGTGAAGTCGTAAATGTTTCGCATAGACAAAAACTGCGTCAGGTTACCCTGCGAATCAAAGTCTACAGCAAGCACTTTTTTTCCTTCTCGACTTAATAGATAACTAGTGATTGCAGAAGTCGTTGTCTTGCCAACCCCACCTTTCTGAATACCAAACGCGATAGTAACTCCCAAACTCGATCCCCCCAACCTGATTTTCTCTTAATGTACCATTCGGGAAACTACGCAGAACCCCCTGCTTAAATGCAGATATTCTTTTATGCGTTTTTGAGATTATGAGCAAGTAAGAAAAACTGCATTTTCGCAAATGCAGAAATGAGGGAGGGAGGGAAGTACAGTTGTTTGGGCGTACTGCAGCATCGATAGATGAAGCAGCTGCTCAATCCAACTGGCAGGTGGCCACTACAACCATGCCGTAGTGATAGTCCTGCAACTCATCCGTCTTGACCTTCTCCCTCGTCTCTGCAAGGGTAAGCGTCTGCGGCTCAACCAACCGGTAACGATCGCCAATTGAAGTTTCGAGATAAAGCCAACCTCCCTGATCCCGCCAAAGCACACCGGCCAACACTTTTTGCATAGCACTCTCATCCTTTCTAGAAGTGGAAATGAAAATCAAAACATGATTTATTTTTCCTTTTAGGGATAAAGACGGTTAACTCGTTAATGTTAGTGTATCAATTAGTTTACTGGGTAACTAGGTTAACCTTCCTCCAAAGAAAGCTGTCTCCGGACAGATGCGGGGAGCCGATCCACATGGAAACCCTGCTCAAGCAAAGAAGCCAAAGCAGAAGACATCGATTTCCGGACATAAGCCGTCAGGTTGGAAAGGCGCTGACGCTTAGTCGCCCGAAGGCAGGCCATAAGCGTCTTTTTAAGCAGCAACCAAGTATGAATCGCAGCATCCTGCGCAGAATCCGGATCGGCAGAAGAAGCCCAAACAGCCACAGTATCACGGTAGAGATCCGTAAGATACAGAGGCAAAGAAGATGGGTAAGGAGAGTTCAGGACAGCGAGGCAGCCAATAAGCTCGGCAGGGGAACCAGGCAGGACGACACGCGCTGCCCCACCCACCGCCTCACCTATTGTATTATCAATTTGGCTATTTTTTTGGATGGTTGTTTTTGCAGCTGCTGCCTCTTGAACGAATGCCTCATGTGGCTGCTCTGCCAGGGCAATAGAGGTCGATCCGTTGCGCCCGCGAGTCGATTGCACGACAATAGCGCCCTCGTTTTGGAGATCTGCGAGGACGTTCTTCAAGCTGGACATAGCGCATCCCAAGCGCTCGGCAATCGCCGCTAGAGAGCCTGAGAGTGCCCCATTTTCTTTTTGCAGAAGCGCCAGTAGATCAGCCTTCCACTCGTGCTTGTGGGTGTATTTGCGCTGCTCACGGCTCTTTGCGGCCGTGTAAAAACGAATCACCTTGTATTCGAAGTCAATGCCGGTCAGCTGACGGACGATTTCCGCTCCTGGTCCGAACAGTTTCGCCTGGCGATATGTACGTTTCACGCGATACACAACATCTTTCAGCGTAAATGGCCTACTGCCACCCTTCTCGCAGCACTCATGCCACCACTTTTCCATTTCGGCCATCGTCCGTTCCATAGGCCATCCGGAAAACTTCATTGCCAAAATAAGCGTAAGGCAGGACGCTTCACGCTTCCCGATCTCTGCGTCCTGGTTGTACAGGCGAACGATCGCTGGATGATCCATAATGTCGTAGTTCTTAAAGATAGGACTGGTGTTATCCCAAACAAGGGGATGGTTGATTTCACGCCAGTCAACAAAGATCTGGAAGTCATAGACCTGTCCTTGCTCGAAATATACCAGGTTGCTTTCGGTCGGCGTACGGAAGATCCGTTCCACACCGACAGCGCGGAGATCCGCTCCCACATCCTGGGCCATGTGTCGCTGAATCGCCGTAAACAACACGCGTACTTTTGGTGTAGCGCGTACCGCTGCAGAAAGCATCCAGACCGGCTGAAAACCGCCCGATGGCGTCCGGATCACAGCAGTAGGCAGAGGTAAACCAGCTGCTTCGATTCGGTCAAATACGTCCGGCAGCGTGATTCCTTCTTGATAGGCATATTCGTTTTTTACGTCAATATCCAGGGCAAAAGCATGCACCCAACGGGCATACTCTTCTCGCCGGCTGTCGGATCGATAAAAGGAGTTGGGCGTGTAGTATGTAGTGTCTTTGGTTTCATCCCACAGATAGCCGAACAGCGTAGACAGCGTGGCTGCTGGACGCATTTTGTCGGCTTGTCCTACATAAACCCAGGGACGATTCTTGTCGTAGCTGTACGGGGCGTTTTTGGCCTTTCTGACGCGTTGGCGCGGATAGTCCCTCATATGCTCTCCGTAGAGCAATCGAAAGAAAGCTTCTACCTTTGTGACCGGTCTTGATTCTGTGTTTACTGCTGCTACTGCTACCATCTCTATTTCCCCTCTCTTTTCTCTCTAGGGGGAATAGAAAAAGCCCTGGCACCGTAAAATTATGGTGACAGGGCTACGCTGTTGTCGTAGTTTTTTTGCTCGTTGGACTATTTTCGCCAATGTTTGCCGTTGTATTGTCCACTGTTTTTGGGTACAATAAAGACAAAAGTATGGCAAGAAAGTCAACGGAGCAAAAATTGCCTGTTCACCGTGGTAGAGACGGTTCGGACAGATCGTCGGAGAGTTGGCGCTCTCCAGCGACCCGTTGGCTTTTTGCTATTCCGTTCGTATAAGTTGATTCTATTTTATCAGAAAGTTTTTCTGATAGATAGAGTAGAAAATCAGGTTCTGAGGAAATCTTTGTCTTATAAGAAAAAATAAATTCTTCAGCTGCGTAGAAATCCGACTGGCCACCGTCGGATTTTTTTACTGCCGGTTCCCTTTGTGTTCAAATTCCCAAGCGCTTGGGATTATCACAAAGTGAGCAGCTGCACGGTTGGTTGTCGGCGCGCTCCTGGTGATTGGCCAACGGCATGGATCTGCACCGGCCGATTCTGCATACCTGCGGAAAAACCAGGTATTCCCGGCATATGGCCGCGTAGCGCCTTGTAACGCGATGTGTCCGGGTAGCAACCCGGTCAAAAGACTAAGTAGCCCCCTATCCTGTGATATGCTCCCCTTCAGGTAGACAGTTGAAATAATAAAACTGTCTACCTGTAAGGAGGAGCATTTTTTATGTCCCATAAAGCAAAAATAGCTGGGCCAGAAAAGGTTGCAGTTATCGAAAAATATCTTCGCGGGGAAGATTCTCTAAATCATTTAGCACGTGCTCTAAATGTTACCTTTCCCTCCATGAAACAATGGCTTCAAACCTATCAATCATTAGGTCCAAATGGGCTGCTCAGTACTTCTAAGAATAGAACATATTCCGCAGAACTGAAGAAATCTGCTGTGGAGGATTATCTAGCTGGCGGTTCTTCTCATATGGAGCTATGTAAGCGATATGGGATTAAATCAACCCGCCAACTGCGTAATTGGATTCTAAAGTATAATGGTCATGAACAGTTGAAATCTTCCGAAACAGGAGGAACACCAATCATGACAAAAGGACGAGCGACTACTTTCGAAGAAAGAATCGAAATTGTGAAATTCTGCGTAGAACATCAGCATAATTATGCCCAAGCAGCAAAGCCACTCTGGTAACAGGTTCATATAGTCACGTCCTTTTTAGGAAAGCCCCCTATGTATTGATAGAGGGCTTTTCCTTTGGTGATTATTTCTCGTATTTGGTTTGGAATCGATAGAGCTGGAAAATCGCGTAGGCAACTATTCCGATTAACCATACAAGCGAGTTACTATCTATTCCATAATCCACAATTTTCTCTACAACGGTATAAGACACGAATCCTGTCAGGATGATCACCAGGGCTGACGCCACATGTTTTTGTTGCAGTTGGTACTCGTGGGCGGAATGTATTACTGAAACTGCTGGAATCATCAATACAAAGCTCATGAAAACGACATAAGTAAAAAGCATATCTACAACAGGTGAGGACAGTACTACATTTCGAACAACTAATCCACTTATTTGATAGAACAAAGTTACAAGCAAACTATAATGTACAGTGATTCCCAGGATTTTTCCGACCTTTGTGCGTGCTTGTGATCCTATAAAACGTGCCAGGCGATTGTTTAAAGACACTACGACCTTAAAAATACTCATGCTTCATACCCCTCCCTATAATTTTTCATATTGAATTTTATCGTTTTGAGCAGTAACCTTTATGACTTCCCCATCTGTTCGGATGATTAAGCTGCCATCTGTTGTCGTTTCGATCCTAGCCGGTACGCTTGTTTTCTCATCTTTCGGAATCTCCTTCAATATGTTGCGTGGATCTCCATCACGAAAGAAAACAAACGCTTTTTCCGTTTCCAAAAATACAAACTGTTGCTGGTCAAGAGTGATAGTTTCAGCAGCTATCATTCGATCTGGTTGTGACGATTCCGGAGTGAAGATGTACGGCCTGATGATAGCAAAGCCAACTATCATCACGCCTAGGAAAAGTGATAGTTTTATTTTGTCCATGCATATACCCCCCTCACTGTTTTATTTGCGAAAATCCGCTTGAGTAGGCTGTGATCGCCCAAAATTCCATCTGCCCTGCGAATTTTAGTGAGGTAGGCTGCATGACGGTTGTAAGACGGATCTCCATTAGGGAGTTATCTGAATACTGGCCATCATCCACATAAACGTCCCATCTGGAAAGGCTTTGTTTCTCTTGTCGAAGCCGATATGCAATGTAATTTTCAACATACGTATTGTAACTACCGGTCGCTGTCATCACATCTCTAGCATCGTTTGCAACGCTTTGGGCGACAACTCGTAGCTTGCTATATTCTGCGATATCGGTCCCTAAAAATATCGCAAAGAAAAAGATAGTGATGGCTACCATCCACTCAGCAAAGTTCATGTTTTCCCCTCCTAGGGGTACCGCCAGCAAAACGCAGATTTACAACGCTAAGGACTTCTGGATATAAAAATAGCCGGTTTTCACCAC